>NZ_JBCAUP010000026.1:0-87070 GCF_038433355.1 Brucella cytisi | reverse complement strand
ACAAAAGCGCACCATCGAAGACACATGGCGTCATATCGGCAGGCTGGTCGAAACCATCCAGCCCGCCGAATGCCAAAACTATTTGGAAAACGCCGGATATGGTTCCGTTAAAAGGTGAAACGCTCTAGGAGCTTTGCCGAGCGCACTGAGAAAACGTCGTTCTCCAGTGTCAACTTGCCGATCTTGGCGTGCAGCGTTTTGACATCAACGGTTGGGTCAGCGGGTTCCGCGCTTGGCTTTATCGCCGAATACGCCTGTCGCCCCTTAAAGACCTGTCTTTCCACTGTTTGATCTGATTGCTGTTGCCGCCAGACATAGCTGGATGAAAAGGATTTGGGCGGCGGCCTGTGCCGTGTTTGTCGTTGGATCATATTGCGGTGCCACCTCAACCACATCCGATCCTATGAAATTCAAGCCGTTAAGGCCGCGGATGATCTGCATTGCTTCACGAGGCTGCAGGCCGCCAACCTCAGGCGTGCCGGTACCTGGCGCAAAGCCGGGATCAAGGCTATCGATATCAAAGGAAAGATAGACTGGACCTTCGCCGACAACCTCGCGCGTGATCTCGATCACCCGGTCGACGCCAAGCGATACTACATCTTCGACATGCAAAACTGTCATGCCGGAATCACTTGAGAATTCCCAAAGATATTCGGCACCGCCCCGGATGCCGATCTGAATTGTTCTCTGCGGATCGAGAACACCGTCCAAAACTGCTTGTCGAAAGGGGCCGCCATGATGGAACTTACAACCCTCATAAGGCCCACTCGTGTCGCAATGGGCGTCAATATGAATCATTCCGACAGGCTTTTCACGCCCCAAAGCGCGGAGAATGGATCCACTGATCGAATGGTCGCCACCGACTGAAAGTGGGTAGATTCCGGCGTCAGTGATTGCGGTATAAAATGCCTCGATGTCAGCGTGTGAGCGTGCCAGGTCGAAACGCGAACTGAGTGGCACGTCGCCGATATCGGCCACTTTGATTTCGGTGGAGGGCGCCATTTGTAAAACATGATCGAACGGTCCGATTCTTTCTATCGAACGCACAGCTTTTGGACCGAAACGCGCGCCTGAGCGATTGGTCACGCCAAGGTCCATCGGCACGCCGACAATAGCGGCTTCCAGGCCGCAGAAAGATGGATCGGCAATAGCATCGGGCAGATAAGGCAGATCGAGAAATGTCGAGACATTTGCGTAGGGAAAGGCACGTTTCCCGGCCTCTGAAAATTGAGCGCTAGCTGCCTTGCGAAAAACCGGATCAAAAATGTCCCCGCCTTCGGTTTCTGCATATTTTTCGCGGAGCGCTTCTAGCGTCTTATGGTCCATATCGATCTCCCATCCCCTTGTTATAACTGGCTCCCAGTGAGAAACATCGGTTGAGAAAGCCCGCAACGACGAAATTGTGCTGCTGGCCACTTCTCCAAGAATGTTGCGTTTGGCACCATAGGATAGAGACATCCTCCCAATTGGGCGATATCATTGATGGAAACGAAGGTTTCATGAGCATCAAACCATAGTGGTTCCAATCTAGTGCCGATGACCAATCTGGATGTGCGTTTACTGAAAGTTTTCAGAACCATTGTTGCCAATGGAGGATTGAAAGGTGCTGCAAAGGCGCTGAACGTCGGATTGCCGACAATCAGCAAACAACTCTCAGATCTGGAAATTAGACTCGGTATCCGCTTGTGCATTCGTGGCGGCTCGAAGTTCGAGCTTACGCCAGACGGTAGTGAAATTTACCGGGCGAGTACGCAGCTATTTTCATCAATCGAGATTTTTCGAAACGATGTCGATAGAATCAAAAAGAAGAAAGAGTTGCTTCGAATTGCAGTTATCGACAACATCATTACTGATGAGAACTCTCCGTTGCCATGGCTCATCAGCTATTTTGATGCCAGAGACTGTCACGTGAGTGTGCTTGTATCAAAGCCCGAAGAAATCGAAAAAGGCATTTGCGGAAATATTTTCGATATTGGCATCACGCCGATCTATCACCGAAATCCAGATCTGCAATATTCGTCGCTGTATAACGAAATTTCCTACCTTTACTGCGGTCGCTTGCATCCATTTTTTGCGGATCGAGATGAAGAACTGGACTCCCAGACTGTCGATGCTGCACCCTGCGTGGAACATCTCTATGTTGACAGACGTTTCATCCCGGCACTTAAGAATAAAAGCAGCGAGGGTCCGTCTGCTCTCCAGCTGGACGCGGTGCTAACACTTGTTTTATCAGGAAAATATCTAGGCTTCCTGCCTGGACACTTTGCAGCGGCTTTTGAAGACAGGCAACAAATAAGGAAAGTTCATCCGGAACGGCGACAGTATTCCACTGAGATTGGATTTATCCATCGTCAGGAGAGCATCCTCAATTCCACTACGCTACAGGCGATCGGATTGTTGCGAAAGCGCTGCGTTCCGGACGGCAAGCCTTTTTAAATTGCTCCAATTGCAAACCGTACCGTGCGGCCTGTTGGGAACCCTATGATGTTCGTGCGAATATGCTGTTTTCGGTCTTTTGCGCTTCTTGCAGTGCCCAATTGCGGAACACTTCCAACTGCGGATTGCGGTCGCGATCCGCATGGGTGGTTAGCCAGTAACAATTGCGGCTGTCGTAGCGCAAATTCAACGGATTGATGAGCTGGCCGCTTTCAAGCTCGTCAAGGATCAGGCTTCGGGGGATAAGCGCCAGGCCGTGGCCGCCGATCGCGGCGCGAATGACCAGAGAATAATAGCCAAGTTTCAGAATTCGCTCGGGGCGAAATTTGCTGATGTTGTTCGCGATAGCGAAGTCGTTCCAGTAAAGGGGCGTTTTTAAGTGCTCCAACATCGGAAAGCTGCAAATATCCGCGGGGTCTGATATGCTGCCACGACGCGCAATGAAATGCGGAGAGCCAACCAGCACGACATCACGACCGAGAAAATAGTCCATATGCCATCCGGGCCACTCACCTTCGCCAAATCGGAAGACAACGTCCGCTTCGTCTTCCGTATCGCTAGGTGCAAATGAACTGAACTGAACGTCTATGTCGGGATGAGCTTCGGCAAACTGCACGAAACGCTGAATAAACCAACGGTCGCCAAGTATTGGCAGAACGTGCAGTCGCAATGTTGGTTTGTTGGAACGCAGGTGCATGACCCGTGCAGCGGCAGTTTCAAGAGCCCCCAGCGCGACCCGAGCCTGCTCTATGTAAACCGTCCCGGCCTCGGTCGGCATGAGGCCTTGGCTGGTACGCGAGAAGAGCCCGAGACCGACCAGGTCCTCTACACCTTTGAGCTGTTTGCTCACAGCACTTTGCGTCATGTGAAGAAATTTTGCCGCTTCGGAAATCGTTCCGTGTTGTGCGAGAGCAGCTAATACACGGAGACCCGTGGTCGTTGGTAAATGCTGGCGCATCTTTGATTCAGCTCCCCTATTCCTTTTTGGACTACCATCCCGGAAATCAATTCAATTGTCCAGTCAACGACCGTTTGCAACTATCCGACCGGTCAGGAGGACAATCATGAATGAATCTGTAAGGCTTTGGGGAGCTCGTTTCCGCTCTCCTCCATCCCCCGAACTGGTGCGCCTGTCGCGCTCTCCCCAAAACCATTTCAGGCTCGTTCCAGAAGACCTGCGCTCGTCGATAGCCCACGCCCATGAGTTGGAGCGCGCCGGCATCCTTGATGCAGCCGAAACAGAGAAAATCACTACCACGCTGGAATCTATCGGTCAGGACTGGCAGGCCAGCCGCCTCGAACCTACCGAAGATGACGAGGATGTTCATACCTTTTTGGAGCGCGTGCTGACGAACCGGCTGGGTGCTCTCGGCGGAAAATTGCGTGCTGGACGTTCGCGCAACGATCAGGCTGCCAACAATCTCAAGCTTCATCTGCGTCAGATTGCTCGCAAGCTTGTCGCGAGCATTGCCTCACTCCAGGATGCTCTTGTGGCCCAGGCAAAAGCACACCAGCACACACTGGCGCCCGGTTTTACCCATCTTCAACCCGCACAGCCAGTGACGTTCGGACATCAGCTTCTGGCTCATGCGCAGGGATTTTCACGAGATATCGAGCGGATCACTGACTGGCACAAGAGAGCAGGACGGTCGCCGCTGGGAGCTGCTGCACTTGCTGGGTCGGCCATCGCTTTACATCCAGAGTTATCGGCAGGCGAACTTGGTTATGACGCGTCATGTGAAAACTCAATTGATGCCGTGGGCAGCCGCGATCATGTCGCCGAATTTCTGTTCGTGACCGCTATGCTCGGTGTCAATCTTTCCCGTCTGGCAGAAGAGATTTTCCTGTGGTCTTCCAAGCAGTTTCGTTGGATAGAGCTGGATGACGGTTACGCTACCGGCTCGTCCATCATGCCGCAGAAGAAGAATGCCGATATTGCAGAGCTGACTCGCGGTCGCTCAGCACGTCTGATCGCGTCGCTGAACGGAATGCTGATCGCTCTCAAGGGCCTGCCTTTCGCTTATAACCGCGATCTCAGCGAAGACAAATGGGCATGCTTCGAGGCGATTGATACGCTTGAACTCGTGCTGCCAGCAATGGCGGGCATGATCGCAACGATGAAGGTCGATACGAAGCGGTTGAGAGAACAATCCTTTGAAGGTTTCACTCTTGCGACGGAAGTGGCCGACTGGTTGTCGCGGCAGGGGATTCCGTTTAGCGAAGCACATGAAATTACCGGTGCTCTTGTGCGCTATTGTGAGGAAAAAACAATCGGCTTGGAAGACCTTTCGGATGGCGATCTGTCTGCCGTTGATGAGCGTTTGAAGGCCGATGTCCTCACGCACCTCTCGCCCGAAGCTGCGGTTGCGGCCCGCACGGGATATGGCGGCACCGCGCCAGAACGAGTGGGAGAGCAGATTGAGCGGCTGCAACTCCTCCTCCAATCGCAACGCCGATGGGCGGACCAGAACTGAGCGCATTCGGGAACAGCAAGAACGCGTGACGGATCATCCGTCACGCGCCAATCAATACCGGTGAAACACGCCGGAAGCACCAGGCCAAAAATGGGAGAACAATCATGGGGACAACGCATACCTTGAAAGCACTCGGCTGCGGTATCGCAATTGCATATGTTGCTGGCGTCAGTGCCGCTTCAGCAGCCGGAGGTGATCTTCCCGACCGCGTTAAGAGCGCAGGTAAAATCATCGTTGGGATAGAGACCACCTATCCGCCGATGGGTTACAAGAACCCGGTCACTAATGAGCGCGTCGGTTTCAACGTCGATCTTGTCAACAGCCTTGCCAAGGAGATGAAGCTTGAAGTCGAATGGCAGGAGATGAGCTTCGAGCAGCTTATGACGTCACTGACCAGCAAGCGCATCGACATGATCGGCACTGCTATCAGCGATTATCCGTCGCGTCGCGACAAGCTCACCTTCGTCGATTATCTGCGCTCCGGCGCACAGCCATTCACGCTTGCTGCCAAGAGCGGCGATATCAAGAGCGAGAGCGATCTGTGTGGGAAAAAGGTCGGGGCACCACGCACCACAAGCTACTATCCAGAAACGCAGAAATGGAGCGAGGCCAACTGTGTTGGAAGCGGCAAACCGGCAATTACAGTCAATGGAACCGCGGGAGCTACCGCAACACGTCTTGATCTGAAACAGGGGCGACTCGATGCTGCGGTGCTTGGACCTGAATATGTGGCCTACCTTATGAAGGACGAACCGGGCGTCTATGCACTGGCCGGAAATCCGCTGATGGAAAGTCTGTTTGGGCTCGCCTTCGACAAGAACGAAACCGGCCTTCGCGATGGCGTGGCTGAAGCAGTTCAGAGTCTCATAAAGGATGGGACCTATGCGCAAATCCTGAAAAAATATGGACTTGAGCGCCAGGCCGTCACCGAAGTGGCAATCGACGCAGGAAAATGAGTATGTCAATGGTGGAAACTCTTCCAGTCGATACCATGCGTGCCGTCGAACTCTTGTGCAACGGGAATCCGGATATCCTGAAGCTCGGTCAGGTGGCCGCACCCGCACTTACACCGGGAAGTGTGATGATCGAGGTGTATGCCACCGCGCTCAATCACGCCGATCTGTTGCAGCGCCGGGGAACTTATGGCGGGGGCATTTCGCTCCCGACCATTCTCGGCATCGAATGCTCGGGCGTCATTGTGGACATCGCATCCGACGTCAAAGGCTGGAATATCGGCGATAGAGTTTGCGCTCTGATCAACGGCGGGGGGTATGCCGAGAGGGTTTGTGTCCCCGCTGGTCTGGTCCTTCCGGTTCCTGCGAGTATCGACCTGGTCACGGCGGCGGCCTTGCCTGAGGCGGCTTGTACGGTATGGTCCAATGTGATCGATATCGCCCGGTTTACGCCGGGTGATACGCTTCTCGTTCATGGTGGGGCGGGGGGTATTGGTAGTTTCGCCATTCAGGTGGGCAGAGTGCGTGGCGCACGTATCTTTGCAACGGCGGGTGGCCACAAAAAAATGGAATACTGTCGGAGTATTGGGGCAGACCGTCCCATCGACTACAGGAACGAAGACTTCGTTTCGGTCATCATGGACGAAACCGGCCGTCGCGGCGCAGATGTTATTCTCGACAATATGGGTGGTCTCTATCTCAACCGGAACATCGACGCGATGGCTCATGACGGGCGTATCGTCATGATCGGTCTTCAGGGAGGCCGTGAAGCCAAAATTCATCTCGGCAAGATGATGGGCAAGCGCGGCTCGCTTTTCACCACCTCGTTGCGGGACCGACCTGTCGAGGACAAGGCGCGTATCGTGTCAGGCGTCCTCAAGGATATCTGGCCTGATATCGAAACCGGGCGGATCCACCCCATGATCGATCGGGAATTTCCTCTTTCGGATGCAGCAGGTGCACACAGCTACATGGAAAGCGGCCAGCATGTTGGAAAGATCATTCTCAGGGTTAGGGGCGACGCCGACCGGAATGCGAAAGGTTAAACAACAATGACTGATAACGTCTATCAAATCAGCCATCTCGTGCATGTACCGCGACGCCATTATGGCCGTCTCTTCGCGGCTGCGGTCGTGGTTCTCGCGCTTGCCGCAATCATCCATGCATTTGCTGTCGGGCAGATCGAGTGGAACTATGTGGGAGAATTTCTCACCGTTCCGGCCATCATGACCGGGTTAGTGAACACCATTATTATGTCAGTTCTGGCCATGGCGCTGGGCATAGCACTCGGAATTGTGTTTGCCGTGATGCGCTTGTCGGATAATCCGGTACTTTCCTATGTCTCCATCGGCTATGTCTGGTTCTTCCGGGCAGTCCCAGCGCTTCTGCAACTGTTGTTGTGGTTTAATCTGGCACTGGTTTTTCCTACTATGGGCATACCGGGGGTCTTTTCGGTCTCGACTGTTGAAATCATGACGCCTTTTGTGGCAACGCTCCTCGGCTTGGGCATCCAACAGGGGGCATTTACCGCCGAAGTCGTCCGCGCTGGGCTTCTTTCCGTCGACAAGGGTCAATATGAGGCCGCCCAGACCATCGGCATGACACGCCTGAAATTGCTGCGCCGGATCATTATGCCACAAGCCATGCGTGTCATTGTGCCGCCGGTGGGGAATGAGTTCATCGGTATGGTGAAGCTCACTTCGCTGGCCAGCGTGATCCAGTACGCGGAAATCCTGCACAGCGCCCAGAACATCTACTACGCGAATTCTCGCGTCGTAGAACTCCTGATCGTCGCAGCATTCTGGTACCTGATCGTCGTGACCATCCTCAGTCTCATTCAGGGGCGTATCGAAAAATACTTCTCGAAGGGCGTCATGTCGCCAGGTGAATCGAAGTGATGGAGGCGATAGACATGGCGAATACTGTTTCAACTGACGGCAAGGAACAAAATCTCTCTTCTCAGGGGCCGCTGGTCGTTGCCGCGGATGTTCGAAAGAAATTCGGCACGCTTGAAGTTCTGAAAGGAGTGAGTCTTCAGATCATCAAGGGCGAAGTGCTTTGCATTATCGGTCCTTCGGGGTCCGGCAAGAGCACGTTCCTGCGTTGCATAAATCAGCTCGAACATATGAATGGCGGTGCAATCTGGGTCGATGGTGAGTTGATCGGCTATCGTCGCGAAGGCAATCACCTGCATGAACTGAGCGATGCCGAAGTCGCCCGCCAACGGCGCTCCATAGGTATGGTGTTTCAGCGCTTCAACCTTTTCCCTCATCTGACGGTGACAGAGAACATCATCGAGGGACCAGTACAGGTGCTGCGTGAGAAACCTGATGCCGCCAGAAAACGTGCTCATGCACTTCTCGAACGGGTCGGCCTTTACGAGAAGCGTGATGCCTATCCAGCCCAGCTGTCAGGTGGCCAGCAACAGCGCGTCGCCATCGCACGCGCGCTTGCCATGCAACCGACGCTGCTGCTGTTCGATGAACCGACTTCGGCACTCGATCCAGAACTCGTCGGGGAAGTTCTGCGTGTCATGAGCGATCTGGCACAAAGCGGTATGACCATGATCGTCGTAACCCATGAGCTTGGCTTTGCCCGTGAAGTTGCTGACCGCGTCGCCTTCATGGATCAGGGCGAAATTATCGAGATCGGTTCGCCTGAACAGGTTCTTGCAAACCCGCAGCAGTTGCGAACGCAAAACTTCATCAAAGCCGTGCACAAGAAGTAACACCGAACTCATAAGAAAGGGGATAAGGACATGATCGAGAGCAAGTTAATACTTTCCGTTCTCGCCTTGACGGCAGTAAGCCACGCCGCGTCGGGGCAGGAGCTGCCTGAACGCATCGCGGCAAAGAAAGAAATCGTCATTGCCAATGTTCCGAACTATCCGCCACTCGAATTCAAGGATCCGAAAACAGGTGCCCTGACAGGTCTTGATATCGATCTGGGCAATGCCATTGGTGCAAAACTCGGCGTCGCCGTCAAATGGGAAGAGATCAGTTTCGAGCAGATGGTCAGTGCGCTCAATACCGGGCGCGCAGATATGATCATCTCCGGTATGACAGATATGCCGGGACGTCGCGAAACACTGGATTTCGTCGATTACCTTGCTTCTGGTGCCCAGTTCTACACCACCGCCGACCGGGCGGAGCAATACAAGACACCGGCAGATTTCTGCGGCAAGACAGTCGGAGCCAGCCGCCGCACTTCATTCCCTAAGGAAATGGAAGCCTGGAGCAAGGAAACTTGTGAAAAGAACGGGAAGCCAGCTCTGAAGATCGTTGGCACGGAAGGGTCGGCCGATGCCCGTACCCAACTACGTCAGAAACGTCTCGACGCAGCCGTACAGGGAAGCGAAACGCTCCCGTATCTTCTGAATCTGGAGCCGGATACTTACGCCATCGTCGGCGAGCCATTCACCACCGTGCATCAGGGGATTGCCATCAGCAAGAAGGACGAGCAGCTGCGCGATCTCATTGCCAAGGCACTCAAGGACATGATTGCCGACGGTTCCTACGACGCAGTTCTCAAGAAATGGGCACTGCAGTCTGCCGGCGTCAAGACGGTCAAGATCAATGAAGAGCCGCTGAAATAGCTAGCGGGACCGGAAGCGGCCTGCACAAATCAACAGCGAGAACGTCACAGGGTGGTTCCGCTTCAACGCGGTGCCGTCCCGTGAAAATTTGCGAAAATTGCGGAGGTGAAGGTGGAGGATTTAGGTGTAAGAGGACGTTGTCCCGGTTCGCCGAAGTGGCCGTCCGGCAAGCGTTCGGCGGTGGCACTTGCCTTCGATCTTGATGGTCCGACCGGTGGCGCTATGCTCGATGGCAGCCTGTTAGACAATCTGCGCTACTTTACCGAAGGATCCTATGGGCCATGGCGGGCCTTGCCGCGCTTACTGGGTCTGTTGGCCGAATACGATCTGGTTGCCACGTTCTTCACCCCCACATGGGTAGTGGAACAGTGGCCCGAGCGCTGCGAGGCGATCCTGAAAGCTGGTCACGAGATGGCTTATCACGGCCATTACCACGAAGTTTTTATCGACCGGACGCCTGGAGAACAACTCGCTATCATGCAGCGTTCGGCGCTGGTTTTTGAAAGCCGTCTCGGCATCAGACCGGTCGGATTTCGCACGCCATCCGGCGATTGGAGCCCGCATACCGCGACGATCCTCAAGGAATTCGGTGTTCTCTATTCCAGCTCGATGCGTGGCGATGATCGGCCTTATTTTCATCCGGGTCCGGACGGCAAACCGGGATTGGTGGAGATTCCGGGCCGCTGGGACATCGACGATTACACAGCGCTCGCCTACTTCGAGGAGCCGGATTTTCCAACCGGTCACGACCGCATAGCGGATTTTCGCGCTGTGGAAGCCAATTGGCGCGCCGAGTTCGAGGGCTTTCACCGTCATGGTTTGTGCTGGACGACAATCCTGCACCCGAAAGTTTCGGCGAAACTGGGCAGGCTCAGCATTATAAAGGGCCTGTTCGAGGCAATCCGCGCCCATGACGATGTCTGGATCGCGCGGGGCCGAGACATCGCTCAATGGTGGATAGACCAAAATGCACCATACGGTGAAGGAGAAGCACGATGATCCCGACCTTCCCGTGGCCGCACGGCAAGCGTTGTGCCGTAGCGGTTACCGTATTGTTTGATGACGGGCTCGATGCCATAGCCCGCGCGCCCGATCTCGCAGAACGGGCCAAGAGTTTCTCTGTCTGGGAATATGGCGCGGCGCGCGGTGTTGACCGCCTGTGCACGCTTTTCGATGATCTTGGTGTGAAGACCACATGGTTCGTTCCGGGTGAAGTTGCAATCAAGAATTGTGACGCCGTGGCGACCGTGGCCGGAGCCGGTCACGAAATTGCAGCGCGGGGAGTGGGGTTCGAGGATTTTTCCACGCTCGGGCGTCAGGCGCAAAAGAATGTTCTTTTGCGTTCTGCAGAGATACTCGCTGAAGTGGCAGGACAGCGTCCGAACGGATTCCGCCTGCCGCGAGGTTTATGGCCGCGCCATTTCGATCAGGTGCTGAAAGAGGTAGGTTTCGACTGGTCAGCTTCACTCAACGGTGACGACGCGCCTTATGTCCATTCTTCGTCTCTGGTTGAGATTCCGGTTCATGTTGAACTTGAGGATCGGCCTTATTTCCAGTTCAATTTCGCCCCCGCTTTTCCTAAAGGGCTTGGTCGCATCGCCTCCTATGAGGGAGTGTTGCATAACTGGAAGGTGGAATTCGACGCCTACCACCAATATGGATGCTGTTTTGTGCTGCAAGTGCGGCCCGAAATGATCGGAACACCAGGACGTATTTTCATTCTCGAAGAGCTTCTGCAACACATACTTCAACATGACGATGTTTGGCTCGCCACCGGTAGCGAGATTGCCTCTTGGACAGCACAGCAGGCAAGCACGCTCGAAACCGGGCATCCTCTAAACATCTTCGAACACTATCGTAAGGAACAGGGCCGTGACTGACCACCCGTCCGTAACGCTGGCGCGGAATGTCGCGGCTATGCGCTTTGCCGACTTTCCGGCAGCGACGATTCATAAGGCAAAAATCCATATCCTCGATACGCTGGGAGCGGCCATCGCAGGTATCACTTCCCTTGAGACGCAGACGGTATTGCAAGCCTTTGGTCTCGCCCACAACGGCGGAACCGGTCAAGCGCCGGTCTGGGGCACGACGCTGATGGTCGACAGCCGTACGGCTAGCTTTATCAATGGTGTCGCCGCACACGCATTTGAACTCGATGACAGTGGTGGCTGCGACCATTCAGGCGCTGTCGTGATGCCTGCGGTAATAGCAGCATTAGGTGAGGTTCGCGATACAGTCACAGGGCAGGATTTTCTGACCGCAGTTCTCGCTGGATACGAGGTGGGGCGACGAATGTTGGAAGCTAGCGGCGGTTACGAAAGTCACAACGAACTGGGCTGGCATTCCACCGGCACATGCGGGGCTTTCGCTGCCGCCGCTGCCACGAGCACACTTTTCGGTCTTGGTGCCGACCGGCATGCGTCGGCATTGGGCATCGCCGGTTCGTATGCAGGTGGCACGTGGGCGTTCATCCACGATGGTAGCCAGACCAAGAAACTGCATGCTGGTCGTGCTGCTGAAGGCGGCTTTATCGCTGCAAAGCTTGCTGCCTCCGGGTTCGGTGGTCCGCTTTCGGTACTGGATGCCACAGGTTGGGGTAATTTCTTTACGACCTTCTGTTGTAGCGAAGCCAGGCCGGATCTGCTTAACGCTGATTTCGGACAGTTCTGGCGTGTCAACCGTTGCTCCATAAAGCCCTATGCAACATGCCGTGGCACCCATTCGGCTATCGACGCTATCGATAAGATTCTGACCAAACGCGGTATTGCGTCGCAGGAAATCGCTCGTATCGACGTGACGATGAGTGAGTTTCAGGCAGGCATGTGCGGTGGCAAGAACATAGCCAGCCGCTCCGACGCGCAGATGAGCCTGGCTTATGCGGTTGCTGCACGGCTCCAATATGGCAAGGTCGGGCTCGATGAACTCGAAAAGGAGGCATGGTCTGCCCCAGTAATAGAACAGTGGCTTGCACTCACCAATGTCGGAATTAATTCTGCCGTGGCTGCCAACGCAGAACCCACAATCGCGGTAACGCTGCAGGATGGTCGTATGTTCAGCGAGACGGTTGAGTTTCCATTGGGGGGCATGGCCAATCCGATGAGCGACACTGCGGTCATGGCCAAATTCGAGGTGCTTGCCGGACGTGTTTTGCCAGAGGTGCGTTGCCGCGAGCTTTGCGATTTCGTCATGAACCTCGACGTGGTTCCCGATGCTCGACAGCTGCCTGCCCTTCTCGCCTTGCCCACGGGATCCTGACCCCGTCTGCGCCATTCTTCAGACAAGAGATGAGCCATATGAATATTCAGTATGCATCCCGTATGGACGGCATCAAGCCGTCGGCTATCCGCAGCTTGAATACCAATCCCGAGATGATTTTCTTCGGTGGGGGATATCCCGATGGGGACATTTTTCCGTTCGATGCAATCAAGACTGCCTTCGATGAGGCTATAGTTAATTCAGGTCGTGAGGCGCTGCAGTACTCCTTTTCTGTCGGCTTGCCGAAGCTGCGCCAGCAGATCGCGGACCGCATGAAACAGGAGCACATCCATTGCACAATGGACAACATCCTGATCCTGCAGGGCGCACAACAGGGGCTCGATCTTGTGGCACGCCTGCTGATCGACAAGGGCGATGTCATCATTACTGAGGCTCCGACATTTCTGGGCGCGCTTAGTGCGTTCGCGGCTTGCGAACCGCAATATGAAACCGTGCCGGTAGATGATGACGGCCTCGACACGGACGCATTGGAGGCCCTTTTGCTGCGCCAACCTAATGCAAAACTACTTTATACAATTCCAGATTATCACAATCCGACTGGTGTCACTATGAGCCTGGAGCGCCGAAAGGCCTTGATCCGGCTCGCAAATAAATACGGACTGATCATTCTGGAAGACACACCCTATCGCGAGGTGCATTTTGATGCGCCACCGCCGGTGCCGTTGAAAAGCCTGGATAAAGAGGGGCGTGTCATTTATCTGGGCAGCTTCTCAAAGATACTCTCCCCTGGGCTGCGGCTTGGCTGGACTGTTGCTTCTGAAGAGATCATTCACAAACTAACGCTGCTTAAGCTTGGTGCCGATACCCAGTGCAGCACCTTGAATATGACCGCGATTTCCAATCTTCTGGAAACTTATGACTTGGAGAGACATATCGCAACGATCAGAAAACATTATAGGCGCAAAAAGGAAGTTATGCTTGATGCGCTGTACAACAAGCTGCCGCGGGATATTCGTTTCACCGACCCTGCCGGTGGTCTGTTCACCTGGCTGACTTTCCCAGACGGTTTTGATGCACGAAAATTTCTGATTGACCACGCGATCCCGAAGTTCGAGGTTGGTTATGTTCCGGGTGACCCGTTTTATGCGAAACATCCCGAGATCAATCACGCGCGGATTAGCTTTTCTTCCGTCTCGCTAGGGAACATTGAACTAGGTATCGCGCGTCTGGAAGAAGCACTGCGGAATTATACCGCCTAGTAGCATCGTATTGCCAGTATATCGAAGGTCCGATAGGAAAAGAGGCGAGTTTGGGAAAGCTTTATTGTTTCCCGATTCCGAGTCGTAATCCGCGAATTTGCTGAGGGGCTTCAATGCCTATTTATGAGCTGGCAGCGCTTGGGGCTGCTATCTGCTGGGCGTTTACGGGCCTTATCTCGGCGGGACCTGCAGGCCATTTGGGTGCACTGACCTTCAATCAGGTACGACAGATATTCGTCAGCTGCCTGCTTGTCGTCTATGTGATCGCAACCGGAACGTGGCAACAAATCCATCCTGGCAACGCTTTTCCGCTCATTCTTTCGGGCTTTATAGGCATCTTCCTTGGTGACACGATCCTCTTCGTGACCTTGAACCGCTTAGGGCCACGCCGGTCCGGAATTCTATTTGCGATGAATGCCCCTATTGCTGCCCTTCTGGGTTGGGTCGTGCTCGGTGAAAAGCTTACTACTTCGGTTGTCATCGGCATTGCTTTCACCATTCTGGGTGTATGCTTGGCGATATTTTTCAGCAACCGCCGAACCCAGATTCATCCCTGGGAAACGGTAAAAGGCTCTCTGGCTATTGGATTATTGTTCGGTTTGCTTGCCGCACTGGGACAAGCCGTAGGATCGATCATCGTGCGACCGGTTATGGCAACTGGAATCGATCCATTTCTGGCCTCACTGCTGCGTGTGGGAACAGCAGCCTGTTGCCTCAGCTTCGTCTCGATGTTTCCAGTCGCAGCCTTTCGTCCACGTAATCCGCTGACATGGCAGGTAACCGCCATGACTGCATTTTCCGGTTTTCTGTCACTCGCCATGGGAATGACGTTGCTGCTCTTTGCCTTGTCAGGTGGGGAGACAGGCGTGGTCTCGACGATCTCGGCAACGACGCCTGTCATTATCCTTCCGCTGTTGTGGCTGCGAACTGGACAACGTCCCGCAGCCGGAGCTTGGTTAGGGGCCTTGTTTGTGGTCGCCGGTCTGGCGTTCATCATGTATTGATGGTTCAGTCATAGACAATCGGGTTGTGTCGCTTTGAATCGCGAACGAGCCGTTGCGACCAAAAAAATACGCTTACAGACGGATTAAAAACGCACGACCGGTGTTGATGCTGGATACAGTAAACACGGGAGGTCGTCATGGTCCGACCATTCGCTATCATAATGGTTCTGGCTGCCATGCCGATCTCATCACATGCCGACACGTTCGGTATCGCCGGCGGGCATTATACCATTCAGCAATCGTCACTCATCGCCTTCACTGTGAGCCAGGTCGGCGGTGGCGGTCTCAGGGGCTCATTTGGCGAGTTCACCGGCAATCTCGAGCTCGACGCACAGGATCTCTCCAGGTCCTCCGTATCGTTTCGGCTCCGTCCCGCAAGCGTCGATGCAAGGCAACCCCGTATCACGGACTTTCTGAAGTCTTCCGCAGTCTTCGATGTGCGTAACTATCCGGTTCTGACTTTTAAATCGACCCGTATTACACAAACGGGCCCCCGCACGGCCCGGATCGACGGGATGTTGACAGCGCGGGGTAAAACCCATGGTGAGACATTCTTTGCGGCTCTTGTCGGCAACGATGCGAGAACCGTTACATTTCACGTGACAGGCGATGTGCTCCGTTCCCCATACGGGATGGATATTGGCACTCCGATCTATTCCAACGTGGTCAAATTCGAGATGAATTTGCGCGGAGCAAAATAATGTTGCCGGTTGCGGATTAATTTCAAGGGCGCGGTGTTGTTGTGAATGGAGGCAACGACAACACAGCAAAGGAGGATTATCATGTGCCGATCGACAATACTTTTCGTAGCCGCCACTCTTGTGACTGGCTTGCCGTTAGTTGCGCATGCTGAAGATTACGCATCGGGAACCATAAAAACGATGAAAACGGCGAAAGGAGAGGTTCTCACGAACGCCGAGGGGATGACGCTTTACGTCTTCGACAAGGACACCAAAGGGACATCCAACTGTTACGACGATTGTGCGAAGAAGTGGCCGCCACTGAAAGCCGACGGAAAGGCGACTGGTGGTGAAGAATTCAGTCTTGTTGCTCGCAAGGACGGTACGAAGCAATGGGCCTATGAAGACAAGCCTCTCTATCTTTGGCAAGGCGATCAAAAGCCGGGCGACGTTTCTGGCGATGGTGTCGGTGGCGTCTGGCATGTCGCAAAGGATTGAGAAAGCCGGGTAAAAAGACATGACGCGCTTCCTGGATGAAATGGAAGAATGTGTTCCGGCACTCCGGCGGTACGCCCGGGCGCTGACACATGACGCCGACCAGGCAGACGACCTCGTTCAGGATTGTCTGGAGCGCGCCATTCGAAAGCGTAGTCTTTGGCAACCTTCCGGCCCCTTGCGTGCATGGTTGTTTCGAATGCTTATCAATCTTTGGCGAAATGAATTGCGTCACAGGAAGCGCGCCCCGGATAATGCGCCGTTATCGAGCGTCATGACAGAACCGCAGGTTGCCAGCGCATCTCCCTCTCGGCTCGTTTTTGCCGAAACTGTGCGCGCGATACAGTTGCTGCCTGTCGAACAACGCGAAGCGCTTTTGCTTATCGCTATCGAGGGTATGACTTACACGGAAGCCGCTGACGTCCTGGATATTCCGCTCGGCACGCTGATGTCGCGGTTGGGGCGTGCACGGGCTACATTACGCAGGCTTACAGAGGAGACAGGTACGCAATTGAGGGTCGTGAAATGAAGAGCAATCTGATCAGCGACACCGAATTGCAGGCTTATGTCGACGGCTTTTTAAGCGAAGAACGCCGTCAGGCAGTGGAGGCCGAACTTTTATGCAATCCCTCCTTGCAGTCGGAGGTTGCTATCTGGCAAAGGCAGAATGAGACGTTGCGGGCGTTATATGCTCAAGCTTTGGACGAACCGCTGCCCCCGCGAATTCTCCCTGACAATGTCAACAAGCGGGTTCTTGTGGCACGGCAAAAATGGTGGCGCATGGCGGCAGCTGCGGTGTTTCTGGCCGCGCTAGGAGGGCTTGGCGGTTGGTTCGGGCGCGATCTTTCGGGTGGCGCATTGACGCCACCATGGCCACTCGCAAGAGAGGCTATGGTGGCCCACAGCCTTTACGCCAGCGAGATCGTGCATCCTGTGGAGGTGAAAGCCGAGCAGGAGCAACATCTTTCAGCCTGGCTCTCCAGACGGCTTGATCGCACCCTTAATGTCCCCGATTTGCGGGCGGAAGAGCTTTCTCTCGTTGGTGGACGCCTGCTGCCTGCTCAGGGCGGACCAGCCGCGCAGCTGATGTATGAAGATCCGGAGGGCAAGCGCGTCACTCTGTTCATCGTACCGTCGGACGATATGAAGGAGACATCCTTGCGTTATTTGTCTCAGAATAATCTGGAAGCGCTTGTATGGACAGACAATGCCATCAGTTGTGTGCTTGTCGGAGACATGCCACGTGCACGTCTCCAGAAAATTGCCTTGAGTGCCTATAAGCAGTTCGAATGAAACAGGTTTAAAGCCTTTCGGAAAGATTGTGATGTGGCGCAATACTGAAACCACATACGGAGTTGTGGCGCAGCTTCTACATTGGCTGA
Organism: Brucella cytisi; assembly: GCF_038433355.1. NCBI lineage: Bacteria > Pseudomonadati > Pseudomonadota > Alphaproteobacteria > Hyphomicrobiales > Brucellaceae > Brucella > Brucella cytisi. Next base: position 69,576 of record NZ_JBCAUP010000026.1, on the reverse strand, counting down.
TTGCCTGCCTGTTTGTTCTTCAGATCGGTCTCGGCTTTCTCACACAGGCAACGGATTCTGATCCGGCACTCCAGTTCAGGCTCTATCAGTGGCACAAATCACTTGGCTTCGCGATTTTGGGTTTGGCGCTCGTCCGGGTGCTTTGGTTTGCAGCGAGCATTCACCCCGTGTCCTACAAGAATACGAACCGGTTGGAGGTGCTGCTTGCGGGGGCCACTCATCGAATACTTTTAGCAATGACTATCTTGCTTCCACTCACCGGATGGGCTGTCGTGTCTTCTTCGCCTCTCGATATACCGAGCTACGTCTTTGAATTGTTCGTCATGCCGAATTTGCCGTTGATTGTCTCAGACGCCGACGAAGCGTTCTGGTCGTGGCTGCACACCGCATTCGTTTATGGCACCATCGTTGTTGTCGCGCTGCATGTTATCGCAGCGCTTCATCACCATCTTATCCGGCACGATGGCACTCTGCGAAGAATGGCGAGCTTTCCATCGCGTTCATCTAAAAATAACGCCATGTCCCGGTCGCATCGCAACAAGTCCTCATAAAAAGATTGAGGGTGATCAACTGTCAGTCCGTCAAGAGGTGATGGGGCAGTACGGTAAGCGGCGATGTCAACCGCTTCCCGGTGCTGCCCGTCTACGAAGCAGATGAATGCTTCCAAATTTCCCAGGCATAAAAGGTTGGCTTCAGGCTTACCGTGGTTCAATGGTTTTCCGTATCTGGATGCCCAAGCGCTGGGTGATCAGACTCCAGCCGGACAGGCGGATGGCGTTATTTTGGATGAGGATGTATCGGATCAACCCAATAAACCTCCTCAGGATCTTCTATCGGATCGACGTCGGTGATGTTCACGACAACCGCTTCGTTGTCGGATCGAACCAAAACACATTCCAACACGTTGTCAGGATCGGCGTTTATCTCCTGATGAGGAACATAGGGCGGTACAAAGATAAAATCGCCCGGTCCTGCTTCGGCCACGTATTCCAGATGATCTCCCCATCGCATCCGCGCTTTGCCTCGAAGAACAAAAATGACGCTTTCCAGTGCGCCATGGTGATGTACGCCAGTCTTCGCATTAGGCTCGATTGCGACCGTCCCTGCCCAGATTTTCTGCGCTCCAACGCGCGCGTGATTGATCGCAGCCTGACGAAACATACCTGGCGTTTGCGCAGTATTCGGATCGAGCTGGTCTCCTTTGATCACGCGTACGCCGTCGTGCTTCCAACGATCCGAATGTTCATGATGATTGTCACCCATGATTTACTCCCTGGCGCAGATCAAAAAGGTTCAGATACTGAACCGCATGCTCGACCAGTCTCCATTTTCCGTCAAGACATCGCATCTAATGATAATGATGGTAGCTCTTGTGAAGAAAGTTCTCGAGCAACACAGCGCGCTTGGCCATGTTCTTGTAAGGCATGTATTCAGAGTATTATTGCCACATCAGATAGACGTGGATTAGAGGATGACGTAAAGCAAGGATTATATTTCTTTCTATTGCCGTTGGAGAAGATCAGTGAACGTAATAGCATCAAGTTCCACCAGAATGCGTTCCAAGTCTTACGTGGTTGTGTTGCTCGTTTTGGGTTTCACGCATCTTTTGAACGACTTGATGCAATCCCTGATTTCTGCGTCTTATCCGATCCTCAAAGATGCCTATGCGCTCGACTTCGTGCAGATCGGGATGATCACTCTAACTTTCCAGATAGCTGGGTCTTTGCTTCAACCAGTCATTGGAATGGTTACCGACAAACGGCCCGCGCCTTTTTCGCCGGTAGTTGGTATGATGTTCACGCTTTCTGGACTGGTGAGTCTGGCTTTCGCGCATAGTTATGCGGTGATACTGGTCTCCGTGGCGCTGATCGGCATCGGATCTTCGATTTTCCATCCAGAAGCCACGCGGATGGCTCGATATGCGGCGGGAGGACGCCAGGGGCTTGCACAGGGTATTTTCCAGGTTGGCGGGCAGGCAGGCGGTTCACTTGGACCTGTCCTTGCGGCATTGATACTGGTGCCGTGGGGGCAGCAAAGTCTTGCCTGGTTTGCAGTATTGGCATTGCTCGCGATGTCGCTCCTGGTCTGGATTGGCAGTAAGCAGAATGAAATTCGTGCGGCATTCACTGCGGTGCGGGCAGGGGCGAGCGCAGGTGGTGAATCCGTCCGTCACGCACCCGCCACAATCGCAATCGGGTTGGTCGTATTGACCCTTCTGATGTTTACAAAGAATGCATATGGCGAAAGCTTTCGCTCATTTTACACGTTCTATCTTATGGACAAATTCGGACTGTCCATTCCTTCTGCCCAGATGATGCTTTTTATCTTTCTTATCTCCTCTGCTGCAGGGGCATTGATTGGTGGCATCGTGGGAGATCGGATAGGCCGCTACAAGATCATCTGGATTTCCGTGCTGGGGCCCTTGCCACTGACATTGATGCTTCCTTATGTCGATCTTTTCTGGACAGGAGTTCTCACCGTTTTCATTAATCTAATTATGGCGAGTGCGTTCGCATCGATCCTCATCTATGCGATGGAACTCTTGCCAAATCGTATCGGGCTTATTGGTGGCCTCTTCTATGGCTTGAATTTCGGGCTTGGCGGTATCGCTGCTGCAATCCTGGGTATGCTCGCGGATCAATATGGCGTGGAAACCGTTTATCGGTTGTGCTCTTACCTCCCATTATTTGGACTTCTGGCGTGGTTTTTGCCCAAAATTCATGAGCCCCAATCGGATCACTGATAGACTTATCGTGCGTGATCAACATTAGAGCGCCGATCTGATTAGGTCGACGCTCTAACTATTTGTTCTAATACGCACTTTTCCCGATGCCGTTAGATGCTGCGCCGGGGACGACGAATGGCTCTTACTTTTCCACTGCTTCCGCCGCCGCAGAAAAAAAGGTCGCCGCCATCGGACTCAAGCCCCGATACTCCGGTCCCATCCGGCATGTTCAAGCGTTCAAGCACGGCACCTGTTTTCTGATCGATACGGCGAATATCGCTCCCGGTGTTTTCCCACGTACCATGCCAAAGTTCGCCGTCAACCCAGGTGACACCGGTGACGAACCGATCGGATTCGATCGTGCGCAGGACTTCTCCGGTCTCGGGAACCACCTGATGTATTTTGCGACCGCGATGCTGTCCGACCCAGAGCGATCCCTCTGCCCATGCCAGGCCGGAGTTTCCGCCACCGCCGGGCGCCGGGATTGTGGAGACAACCTCGCCGGTCCTGGGGTTGATCTTGCGGATCATGGTATCGCCGATCTGGAACAGGTGCTCGCCGTCGAATGCAGTTCCCGCATCGGCGGCGACGTCGAGTGAACGCAGTATTTCTCCGCTTTCCAGATCAAGGGCGTTCAGTCTGTTGCCCGTTGCGAACCAGACTTGATTGCCGTCAAAGCTGACCCCGGCCACGTCATCTGCATCGGGGAAGGGGCCATACTCGCGGATGATTTCAGCGGCTGAATGTTTCATGTCTTTATCCTAGCTGTAAATCCGCGTAGCGGGAAGCAACAAGCTTGTCGGGAATCCAGGTACGCCCGATGCGATCCAGCGACACGCCCTTCCGCGCCCGAACGCTTCGGCCTTGCCGTCCCGGGCAAGCTCTTCGAGTGCTCGCTGCACCGTACGCGGGCTCACATTCAACGCCAGCGCCAATGCCGAACTGGACCAGGCTTCTCCATCGCCCAGCAGAGCAAGGACTTCGGCACGGCCGCCTTCTACGTGCGGCAGCAGCACAGCGACATTGCGCGTGGTGTAAGGTTGCAGAACAAACCCATCCTTGGTTGCATTCAGTGTCGCCAGCGGTTTGATGGCCTCACGCAGCCGGGCAACTTCAACACGCAGGCGCGCGCGGTGTGACGCATCAGCTTGCCGCGCTTTGAAAGCGCGTTTGAGAAGCGTCTCACGTGCTATATCCTTCGGCCAAGCTTCCGCTAGAGCGCGCATGAGTTTGAGCAGTACCGGACGGGTGGTGAGTGGAACTATTGTTGTCCCTCCACGCACCACATTGCGACAGGTGTCCACTATGAGTGTATCGGAGGCCAAAAGCCTTTCGATGTCTTCGAGATGGAGCAAGCGCTCTTTGCCACAGGTTACCAAGCGAGCTGCTGGCGCGCCGAATGCTTGTGCCGCCCGATCGACCTCGGTCGAGAGCGCTGGAATACGTGCGTCTGTGGCTGCTTGCCTTGCCCGTTCCAGCGCCGCTTTCGCTGGCGCTGTTTTGACGCGGCGGATGGCTATGCCAGCCGCCACCAGTTCGCGACCGGCCAGCGACGCGCGAGACAGAGCGCTGTCATCCAATTGAATGAGCAATGCTTCGGCTTCATCAAGGCGACCGATCAGGAGAAGGTGCCGGGCTTCGAGATAGCCGGCGTGGGCCGCGTTGCCGCGGTCACCGAACGCTTGAAGTGCCGACCGGGCTGCATTGAGCCTTTGTAATGACCGACCGAGATCGCGCGAAACAAGTGCGATTTCTGCTTCGGCAACGGCGCAACGCGCACGGGCTACGATTTCTTTAGAGCCGAAGCTGCGCGCCGCGCTTCGCAGCAGTCTTCTGGCACGCACGAAGTCGCCGAGTTGCGCCATTGCTATGCCACGCAATGCCCGCGCTGGCGGATCGTCGCGTAATGCAACTCTTTTCAGGGCAGCGAGGGGGTCGCCTGCCGAGAGAGCGTTTGCAGCGGCGGCAATCAGCAGGTCCATTGAAATCCCGTCACACTTGTAACTCTCACTCACCCCTCCATCTGAGCTAGCTTCATTGTATCGCAACGGCTGGAAACGGCAATTCAATGGGAGAAGCAGAAATGCCAATGCGCACCGTAACAGAAAAAGTTGGTTCGCCATCCAGGCTGACGAGTGATGCGTCCGGTTGGATTGGGCTCGCCGCCACCCCGACATTCGCGCTGATGGCATGGATTTCTGCGGTCGGCTCGCAGGACATCACGATGTGTTCTGGCGCATCGACCTTCGCCTCCGTCAACAGTATGGCCGTGATGTACGTGTTGATGAGCCTCTTTCACCTATCGCCGTGGATGAAGCTTTTTACTGCCAGTTTCCAACTCCCCAATACCAAACTATAGGAGACTCACAATGCAACATGCTGTTGTTTCACACGAGGATTGGCTAGCCGCTCGCCGGGACTTTCTGAAAGCGGAGAAGGAGTTGACACGTCTTTGCGACAAGGTTGACCAGCAGCGGCTCGCCTTGCCGTGGGTGCGCATCGACAAGAAATACGTTTTCGACACGCCGGACGGCTCACGCACGCTGGCCGATCTCTTCGATGGCCGGTCCCAACTTCTGGTGCAGCATTTCATGTTCGCGCCGGGATGGAAGGAAGGCTGCCCCAGTTGCTCCTTCATGGCTGACCACACCGATGGTATGAACAAGCACCTTGCGCATCACGACGTCACCATGATCGCCGTCTCCCGCGCCCCGCTTGCCGACATTGAACGTTACCGCGAGCGTATGGGCTGGCAGTTCAAGTGGGTGTCGTCCTTCGGTACCGACTTCAACTACGATTTTCGAGTAAGCTTCACACCTGATGAAGTCGCCGGCGGAAAAATCGACTACAACTTCGGCGAATGGAGGGAAGTTGGCGAAGAATGGCCGGGCGTCAGCGCCTTTTACAAAGACGGTTCGGGCGAGGTCTTCCGGACTTACTCCACTTATGGACGCGGCGTCGAGGTAATGATGGGCACTTACAATATGCTCGATCTTGCTCCGAAAGGTCGCAACGAAGCCGGAGGAATGGACTGGGTTCGCCGTCACGATCGCTACGGGCAATCGCTCCAGAACGCATAATGACCGGATGGCCGCGGGAAAATGAAGCATGAGCCGGAATTCGTTGGAGTTCCGGCACTTGCCTCTTTGCTGTTATGGCATGCCTGCAGGACAACGTAACAACGGAACGCAGCATAAATTGGGATATTGCCGGAACGCTTGGATATCAGTTCTGGGACAATCTATTTGCTGTTGCAGGTTATCGCGCACTTGGTTTCGACTATAGTCACGACGGTTTCGTTTACGATGTAGTTCAAAAAGGACCTAGGGCTAGTGGTGCATTTTTAATAAGATACCGAAGTTCGAATGAACCATTGAAATCAACGTCAAGCCCGGTCAATCAATGCGCTATGGACTATTGGTCACCCATAGCGCATCGCCTACGATTTCGAGAGGCGGCTATCAGCGCTCAAGTCTTGATGGTGTTTCTCCCGCCGACAAAGCTGAACTAGCCGTCATTTCCGAAAGCATCGAAATCAAAGTACTTGTCGTTGATTTCCTTATATTTTCCGTTGGCCCGGATTTCCTTGATCGCTTCGTTGAACTTTGAAACCATTTCCGGACGTCCTTTTTTTATAGCGGCTCCAACACCAGCACCGTGATATTGTGCCACCGGTGGATATGTACCGATCATCTTGCAGCAGGCACCTTCCGGCGTCTTGAGCCACTCTGCCAGCGACACGCTGTCATCATTAATGGCATCAAGACGACCGTTCACGAGGTCCAGTTTGAATTCCTGAGAGGTCGGATAAGCTTTCACCGTGCTGTCGGTGAAATAGGCTTCTGCATAGTTTGCATGGGTCGTTGAGCCTTGCACACCGATAGTCTTGTCAGCAAGGTCGTCTTTGGTGACGCCCTTGATGTCCGAATCCTTCAATGCCACCATTCCAGGAGGCGGGTTGAAGTACTTGTTGGAAAAATCGACCTGCTTCTTCCGTTCCTCGGTGATCGACATGGAAGCAATAAATGCATCAAACTTCCCGGACTGAATGGCGGGGATAGCGCCATCCCAATCCTGAGCGACAATTTCACATTGCGCCTTCATCTGATCGCAGAGCGCTTTGGCGATTTCAACCTCGAAACCGGCGAGCGTTCCATCTGCCAACTGATAGTTCATCGGCGGATTGGCACCCTCAGTGCCGATGATGAGCTTCAAAGGCTCTTCACCATAAGCCATGCCTGTTGCTAAAGAAAACGTCATCGCGAGTACTGACGGCGTGAGTGCTGCTGTTTTTAAATAGTTCATGGCTTCCTCCCATTTTGTTTAGATTTAAATAGAGATCGGGTATGAAAAGATTTTTTATTGGATTGATTTATTTGTCTGAATGAAAGTATTCTATTGCGTATTGTGCGTAGAGGGCTGCACCCTTGAAAAGAACATCTTCATCAATGTTGAATTTCGGATGGTGGTGGGGATAAACGGCACCTATTGCTTCGTTACGCACACCGATAAAAGCAAAGACACCCGGGTAGATTTTCAGGAAGTCGGCGAAGTTCTCCGAAGCCATGATCGTATTGAAGCTTGTGCAGTCATTCTCCAGACCGAGAGCCTCGATGGCGCGGTGAGCAACATTGCTGCATGCAGGATCGTTGGTGACGGCTGAAACGCCGCCGCTGAAAATGATTTCTGCTCGTGTACGATAAGCATCGGCTGTGTTTGTTATTGTCCGCTTCAGCGCTTCTTCGAGATAATTCATTGTCTCAGGGCGCGTTGCACGCATGGTGCCAGAGACTCTGACCTTGTCTGGAATGACATTATCTGTATTGCCGCCGCAGATACTGCCAAAAGTCAGCGCGACAGGTTCCGTGGGTTCGAATTCACGGCTGACGAGTGCTGCGCAATTCATAATAATCGCTGCCGTCGCGATAATGGGATCGACGCCTCTGTTGGGATAAGCGCCGTGTGTTCCCACGCCATGGATCGTGAGGTCAATTGATTGTCCTGCAGCCATTCTAGGGCCAGCCTCAATGGAGATTTTGCCGGTCTCCAACTCAGACCAGAGATGAATGCCCAACACGCTTTCAACTCTGTATCTGGCAAGTTCTTTCAGAATGTCGTCCGTTCCCTCGCCAACTTCCTCGGCTTGTTGAAAGCATAGCTTGACCGTCCCATGAAGCTGATCGCGAGCGTTGACGAGAACTCGCGCGGCGCCCAGCAACATCGCGACATGTCCATCATGACCGCAGGCGTGCATCACGCGAAACACTTCAGATCTGTAATCGAGGTGAGGGTTGTCTTCTTCGATTGGCAATGCATCCATGTCGGCACGCAAAGCAACGACCCGTTCGCTCTGCGACCCGACGATTGTTGCCACAATCCCAAATTCGCCGACTTGGGTATACGGGACGCCGATTGCATCAAGCTCGTCCCTGATGCGCGCAGAAGTACGTCTTTCATTCAAGGAAAGCTCAGGATGTCTGTGAAACTCCCTGCGCAGTTCGCGCATATAGTTTTGCTCGCTTTGAGCCAGTTCCAACGTTTTCAGTTCCGCCCCCGCACCATTTGTCGTCCCTGACTACCCTTTGATAAATCTGCCCGCGAACAATCGGTACAGACCCAAACCCTGCGTGAGTGACGGGGCGCAATCAGTCGAATATCTGCGTGCGCTATGCCCCGCTTTGTGTTCCCGCTTGACCGTCGAGGCTGTCATATCTCCCGCCGCACTTCATCCGGTAAAATGCCGTCTTGGCAGGCATCATGCCTAAATCTGCCGTCATATTGTCGGAGGCTGCCATCCATAGATAAGCTGCAGGTTTTGTAGGGGGCAGGTCTGTCGATGTTAGCTAACATTGTTCGGTTGACAAAACTGCTGAGGCTACAGCAACCGGTGCGAGGAATCGTTTTGGGGTACGGGTCTGTGCTCATTAAAGAAGGCTGTACTAATCGGGCGGCAAAGTATTCAACGATGCCGCAGTGCAACGTTTCTGATTGCGATATCGCTCGTCAGATGTCAGGCCTCATGCCATCAGGAAGGATGAGGTCGCTCTGTCAGAATGCTGCGTGCGCTGCGGTTATAACATCGATGTGCTGTATTTCACTGACAGGCAGGCCCTCAAACTCGACAAAATGGCGATGCCGGACATTGTATCCAGTCTTCGCTATCCGCTGAATGGCGCTTTTCGCAGCTATGAAGTTTAGTCACTTCCGGCAGACGCGGTCTATACCGGTAAATTGCTTTCCAAACGCTCCGGCAAGCGGAACGCAAAGCCTGTGGCTATCGATGAGATGAACCTGACACCAGCCATCAGCCAATATTGAAAAGCGATGAAGGAACGTGTTGACACATTGCCCGTTGATAACCGGGGCAGGCTTTTCGGTGAACAGGTTAGGCGAGAGGTCCTGGTCAATCAGATGATGGGGATTGTCATGAATGGCAGTCAGGTTCACTACGGTTTTGGACTGTTTCACCGAACAATGGAGAGCCCGCTGATGAAGCGTGACCTGCTTCTTACGGCCTTCTTTTCGAACATGATTGCGCACGCTTTCTGGATTATATGCGGGACCAGCAGCGCGAACCCATCATGGGCGAGTCGCTCAATAGGGGCCGCAGCATCAATGTTAGCTGTCTCCGGCGCTTTAAGCTGTGTAACGGTTGCTCTGAGCATGATGTGACAGACGCCTTCCAAAGGTGAAACATTGTCCGGCATTTGAGATTCTGAGTTTTCTTGTGGGGAGAGCCTTGTTTCTTCCCACGATAAAGCTAATCATCAACGCAGCAGTTTCTTTGACCCCGAAGATGAAGTTCGATCATTGCTATGAGGAAGGTGAAAATCCATGACCTCGGTAAAGCAGTATGTGATTCAATTTGCGTTGATGTTGGGCGTTTTCTCTCTAGGCCTCATTGATGTTTCCCATGCCCAGTTTCTTGATTCTTTCAAAGCTCGAAATACAATAACCGCAGATGCCGTAACGCGGACGCCAGTCGGAACCCGTGTGTTGCTCGCCGGTTCGATCAAAAGCAATGTCAGAAGGGCTCAGTATGTTTTTCAGGATCATACCGGAAGAACCCGAGTTCGGATCGAGCGCGAAGTCTGGCGTGGGAGAGAAATAAATACAAAAAACAAGATCGAACTTCGGGGTCGTGTCGAAAACGACGTCAGGGGAAGGTTCATCGACGTATATTACTTCAAGATAGTCGAATAGTTGGTTTGAGTAACTGATTTAATCGGGAGTTGCTATGTTTAGACTGGGTGGAAAATATCAGCATCTCATTCACGGTGACAGCTGCGGTTGCTCCAATCCGATACTGCAACAGGTTTCCCGGCGACTGGACCGATTATCGCGAAGACATTTTCTTGCAGGTGCGGCAGCGACTGCTGCGACAACGATGATTGCAGATCGTTCTTTCGCACAGTCTCCCAAAATTCTCCTGACGCGAGCGCGGCTTTTCGACGGCAGGGCGGACGCTCTGAAATCCGGTGTGCAGGTTCTGGTCGAGGGCAATCGCATCGCAGCTGTCGATACGACAAACAGTGCTCCACCCGAAGGGGCAACAGTCATCGATTGCGGAGACCGCGTATTGATGCCGGGCCTGATCGACGCGCACTGGCACGCCGTCTATGCGGCGGTGCCACTGCCGGTGCTTCTGGAGGGAGATCTGGGTATAATTTTCGCAGCATCTACGGCAGAAGCAGAACGCACACTTCTGCGGGGCTTTACGACAGTGCGCGATATGGGTGGACCAACGTTTTCATTCAAGCGCGCGATCGACACGGGGATCATCGCCGGTCCGCGCATCTTTCCCGCAGGCGCGATGATAACGACGACCGGCGGTCATGGTGATCTCAGACTGCCAACGGAAATTCCGCGCGATGGCAGCAAACTCAGCACCGGTGAATTGATGGGGGCTGCAGCAATCGTCGATGATGCAGGCAGCTTGAAGCTTCGTGTGCGCGAGCAACTGTTGCAGGGCGCTTCGCAGATCAAGATCGTTGCTGGCGGCGGTGTTTCCTCGCCCCGCAGTCCGCTCGACATGTCAACATTCAGTGAGGACGAAATTCGCGCGGCGGTCGATGTGGCAAAGGACTGGAACACCTACGTCACAGTTCATGCCTATGCGTCGAATACGGTCCAGCGGTCCATCAGGGCCGGTGTAGCATGTGTAGAACATGCACATCTGATGGATGAGGAAACTGCGCGTATGTTTGCAGAAAAGAATGTCTGGTTGAGCATGCAGCCTTTCCTGACGATGGAGGATGCGGCGTCACAGACAGGGCCAGGCGCCGAACGGATTCAGCAGCTTTTCGCAGGCACGCCAAGGATTTACGAGTTCGCGCGCAAATATGGGATCAAGACAGCTTGGGGTTCCGACGTTTTGTTTTCACCCGCATTGACCCCGCGCCAGAATTTCATGCTGACCCATTTGAGCCAATGGCATTCGAACGCGGAGGTGCTTCGTGCAGCTACATCGGTCAATGCGGAATTGCTCGCGCTTTCCAATCTGCGCAATCCTTATCCCGGCAAGCTCGGCCTTGTAGAACCTGGCGCTTTCGCCGATCTTCTGGTTCTGAACGAAAATCCGCTCGACGATATTCACGTGCTTGAAAAACCGGAGCAGACGTTGGCGGTCGTCATGAAAGACGGTCAGGTTCACAAGAATACCCTGAACGCATAACTTGTTTTCATTTTTGACGGCGGGGAGGATTTATGCTGAAGGTTGGCAATGCAACCCTGACCCTGATCGCGGGATGCGTACTGATTGCATTGCTTTATTATGGCAGGGCCGTAATTGCGCCCGTCGTTTTTGCGCTGTTCATCATTATGCTCGTCTGGCCGGTTCAGCGCAGACTTTCATCGATCCTGTCGCGCTATCTCGCATTGGTGATCACGTTTCTTCTGGTGGTTTTCCTTCTGCTCGGTTTTGGATGGCTGATTGCATGGACAGTCGGACAGGTCGGTCGCCGCATATTGATCGACGCAGTTCGGTATCAGCTCCTCTATGAGCAGTTCACAACGTGGCTTGATGGGCATGGCATCGCGGCATCAGTTCTGTGGTCGGAGAATTTCAGCGTAAGCTGGACTTTACGTACGCTCCAATCAATAGGAAGCCGCCTCAACAACACATTCAGTTTCTGGCTCGTGGCGCTGGTCTATGTTCTGTTGGGGCTTGCCGAAACTGACGAGTTTCGCGCGCGGATCAAACAGTTGAAAAATCAGGAGGCTGCAAATTCATTCCTGCGCGCCAGCCAGTCAGCGGCCGCAAAAATCCGGTTCTACATGCTGCTCAGGGGCCTGATGAGCCTTGCAACGGGCTCACTTGTCTGGCTTCTGACCCGTTTGATCGGCTTGCCATTCGCCGAAACCTGGGGATTTGTCGCGTTCATCCTGAACTTCATCCCTTTCCTTGGGCCGCTGATCGCTACGCTTTTCATTACCGCGTTTGCCTTCACGCACTTTGCCAATTGGCAATGGGTGCTCGCAGTCTTTGTCGGTTTGAACATCATACAGTCCGTCATCGGAAGCGTGATAGAGCCTCGATTGACGGGAAAGACAATTTCCCTGTCGCCATTTGCAACGCTCTTTTCCGTGTTCGCCTGGGGCTCGCTCTGGGGTGTCTTCGGAGCTTTTATCGGCGTTCCGATCACGATCGTTGCCCTGACTTTCTGCGCGCAATACTCCGCAACAAGCTGGTTTGCGGAAATATTCGGCTTTTCCCGCGAATAACGTTCAAAGCTTTACGATGGAAGAACCAGTAATCGGGCCTCAAGCGGGTGCCTTGACCTTTCAAGATGCAGCCTATGTAATATCTGGGAATGGGCATAATCAAAATGGGAAGGATATTTCTATGAGAACGATCCTGTACAGTGTCTTGACGATGGCCGTAATTGGCGCCACTGCGAGCGGGTGCACAACCGACGAAAGAAGAACAGCCGGCTATGGTGTTGGCGGTGCCGCGATTGGCGGGCTTGCCGGAGCTGCCATTGGAGGTGACACGCGTGGCGCGCTCACCGGCGCAGCCATCGGTGCAGCCGCAGGTACGCTCGTAGGCGTCGCACAGACCCGTAATGGCGTTCAGTACTGCCGCTATCGCGATCAGCACGGCCGTATTTACGAAGCACGTTGCCGCTAGAGCATGTCTTCCGCAAACGGGAACCGGTTTCGGGATAGAGACTTGCGGTCCTGATACGGCTGTGCCGCATCTATGCATTGGATATCTGGAGCGTCTCTCGATCTGATTGTATCAGACAGGCGCTCCAAAAGCTTGTTTTCGTGATATTTTCCCGAACCTGCTCATCCGCTTCGGGACTTTTTATGCCTGTCGCCAATCATGAAACCGGCGAACAGTTTCGGCTTGTGAGTTGTGGTTCTTTGTTACTTTGGAGGGGAACATGAAGCTGCATGCGGTCGGCGCTTTTCTTGCATTCACTGCCATCTTCACGATTGGAACCGTTGCAGGGACGGTTCCCGCTTTCAGTCAAAACCAGTCGATTACCGTCGGAGTTCGGATAAACAACGGCCATAGGATACGCTGTTCCGAAGGTACCAGATTGCTGAGAATGCGTGGTTTTCGGAATGTCCGCGCCCTTGATTGCCGTGGCAGTCATTTTCTGTATCGAGCTGATCGGTCTCGTAGAACCTACGATGTCACGGTGCGGGCGAGAGACGGAAGAATAACAAATGTTCGTACCGTGAGATGGCGTCGCTGATCCATGTGATGTCCTTATTTCAGGCTTTTCGAGGAAAGGAGCAAGGTTGTGTCCGAACTGGTTGTTATTGGATTTGATACGGTGGGAGAGGCGGATGCTGTTCTTTTGAAGCTCAATCAGCTTCAGAAAGAATATCTCGTCGACCTTGAGGACGCGGTGATTGTCGTGAGGGATGAACAAGGCAAGGTTCATCTCAAGCAAAAATATAATCTGCCCGCCATGGGCGCTGGATCGGGGCTCCTTTCCGGTGCGATCTGGGGTGGATTGGTGGGGCTTATTTTCCTCAATCCACTTGCCGGCATGGCGCTTGGTGGCGCTGTAGGGGCAGGTGCTGGAGCCTTGTCCGGCTCGCTCGCCGACTACGGTATTGATGACAAGTTCATCGTGTCTCTTGGAGAAACCATCCCGGAGAACTCGTCCGCCTTGTTCGTTCTCCTGCGCAAAATTCAGTGGGACAGGGTCATGGCCGATTTCCCCGACCTGCGTGGCCGGGTACTGAAAACGTCCTTGTCTCTCGAGCAGGAGCAGCGCCTCAAGGAAGCACTCGAAGGAGCGTTGCCGACAACCTCATAATGTGGTGTTGCCCTAAACCCGGCGATGCTGCACCATCGTGACAACGTGGCCGTTCTGCCTCGATTCTCGAGCGAGGGCATGATTTGAAGCTGATTTTCACCCTTGCATTTGTTCTGCTTATCGCAACGGGATGTGCCGGAAACAGAGCTGTCACTGGTCTGGGAATAGATGTGGCTTGCCAGACCCATTCCAAAGCGGTGGTTCCGTTTACGGTCGCGACGGTACGAGAGCGAATTGACGATCCCAGTATCGCCTATTCCCGCAACAGATCCCCGCTACTGAACTTTTCGACGATTGACGTACACATCCCGGAAATGCACCGTGCGGGAAACGTAGAAACCGCGTCGGTCAGGCCTGATCCCCGAAGGAATTTCATGGCGTCGAACTATGCACCGTTGCCTGATCGACAAGCTACGGTCCGGGAGTTGGACCGGCAGCTGGCAAGCCGCCCGGCGGCGCAGCGTGAAATATTCGTTTTTGTCCACGGCTATAACAACAACTTTGCCGAGGGACTTTTCCGTAATGCGCAGATTGTCCATGACTATGATGTCTCTTCGGTGCCTGTTCATTTTTCATGGGCGTCGGCTGCGGCCTTTACACGCTATCTCTATGACCGTGACAGCGCGATCATCGCACGCAGGGGATTGGCTGAAACACTCGAAATCGCGGCACAGACAAAAGCCAGTGGCATCGTTATTGTCGGTCATTCGATGGGTGCCGTTGTCGTCATGGAAGCCTTGCGCACACTGTCTGCAGATAAACGCCTTAACGTATTGAAGCGCATCAAAGGCGTGCTGCTTGCGGCTCCCGATCTCGATCCGGATCTTTTCCGCAGCCAGATTGATGATATCGACTATTTGCCTCAACCTTTCACGATTGTCGTATCCAGGCGTGATCGGGCACTCGATATCTCGCGCAGACTGGCAGGGGGCGCGCCACGGGTCGGTAGCGGCTTTGATATCGCCTTCCTGCAGAACAAGAATATTCAGGTTCTTGATATTTCTCAGGTCGATAGCGGTGGTCATAGCCTGTTTGCCAGCTCGAATACGCTGATCAAGTTTCTGGGTTCGGGCTATCTGCTGCGCAGGCTTATTACGGATGAGTATGCAGGCATGGATGATACTTTCATCGCCGCCGGGCAAGGTACATTCGAACAGGCCTCACTGGCCCTTCATCTGCCTGCACGTGTGATTGATCGCCTGGGTGCGCGTTAGGGACACGACACCTTCATGGTGAGCCCTCGATGATAAACCAGGTTAAGCTTCTTGTGCGGTTCGACACTCAACAAGTTGATGGTGTATCACTCAAGTCCCTAATTGAACTTGTCTATAGTGATCCAGCGAGTTAATCTGCCTGAATATTTCATCCTGCCTTGGTTTTATTGTTCGGTATCGATAACGCACGTAGTTCTCAGAGAACATAGAGGTGGCAATCGGCCATGAGCACAGGTTGGCATGCCGAGCTTGAACTGCGGTTTGAGCATAATCGCGAAGTGACGCGGCTCATGCGGCGACGCCATGTGGGGCCTCTTGCGGTGCAGCAACCCTTCTATCCTGAAAAGGACGGCAGCGCTCACGTCTATCTTCTTCATCCGCCCGGTGGTGTGGCAGGGGATGATGTCCTTGATATTTCTTGTTTTTTAGGTCGGAGCGCCAGAACAGTTCTGACGACGCCGGGCGCTACGAAGTTCTATCGCAGTGAGCGGGGCCAGAGCATCCAGACGACCAGGATCGATGTGGGTGAGGGTGGCATATGCGAATATCTCCCGCAGGAGACAATCGTTTTTAATGGCGCAAAGGCGTCCATAGGCACGAAAGTCTCCCTGAGTGGAGATGCGGTCTATTTGGGGTGGGACATTATCAGTCTCGGACGGCCCGCTTGTCAGGAAAGTTTTGACACTGGCGAAGTCCGTCAGCGGGTCGAAATATTCAGGGACGGCAAGCCGATCTGGTTCGAGCAGTTTCGTCTTCACGGTGCTGAGCCGGCGATGAATGCCGCTTTTGCCTTCTGTGCAAAACCGATTGTCGCGACGATGGTTTATGCCGGACCGGCAGATGAAAGTGCGCTGCACGCCATTCGCGGAGCAGTTGGAGATACTGCCAGAAATCTGTTCTCGGTGTCACGGCTCGAGCGGGTGATCGTCTGTCGTTATCTCGGCGGGCGCATGTCGGAAGCCAAAACATTGTTTCGAAAAGCCTGGGAAGTTCTGCGCGAAACCGGACTGGGGAAACCGGCAGCTGCGCCACGCATCTGGGCAACATAACTCACTTTGGAGAGGGCCTACAAATGGAACTATTGCCACGTGAAAAGGACAAACTTCTGATTTTCACCGCAGCTTTGGTTGCGGAGCGACGGAGAGCCCGGGGGTTGAAACTTAACTACCCGGAAGTTGTGGCTTACATTTCCGCCGAAATTCTGGAGGGCGCACGCGACGGTAAGACAGTTGCGGAACTCATGTCCTACGGCGCCACGCTTCTCACCCGTGATGAGGTGATGGAGGGGGTGCCTGAAATGATCCACGACATTCAGGTAGAAGCCACCTTTCCGGATGGCACCAAGCTTGTGACCGTTCACAACCCCATTCCGTAGAGCATTCCTAAATCTTGGGAAACGCTCTGGTTTTTTGTTTTTACGCGCATCTTGTTCCGAAACGTTTCACTTCTTTCGGGATGCGCTTCAGGAGACGATCATGATACCGGGTGAATATTTCATCGAAGACGGGTCGATCGACCTCAATAACGGTCGCGAAACGCGCACCATTGCCGTGGAGAACACGGGCGACAGGCCAATACAGGTCGGATCGCATTATCATTTCTATGAAACGAACGAGGCGCTTGCCTTCGACCGGGAGCGGACGAGAGGTTTCCGGCTCAATATTCCGGCCGGGACTGCGGTGCGGTTCGAGCCGGGGCAGGACCGTGAAGTCGAACTGGTTGCACTGGATGGTGACCGGGAAGTCTACGGCTTTAATGCAAAAATCGACGGAAAACTCTAGGAGGGACAGATGGGAAGGATCTCAAGACAGGCCTATGCCGAACTGTATGGCCCGACCAAGGGGGACCGTCTGCGTCTGGCGGATACCGAGCTCATCATCGAGGTCGAGGATGATCGCTGTATCTATGGCGAGGAAGTAACCTTTGGCGGTGGCAAGGTTATCCGCGACGGTATGGGGCAGGGACAGAGACCCTCTGCCGAAACAGCCGATCTGGTCATCACCAATGTCATCATTCTCGATTATTGGGGCGTCATTAAAGCGGATGTCGGCATCAAGGAGGGTCGTATTTCCGGGATCGGCAAGGCCGGTAATCCAGATATTCAGCCGGGCGTCAATATTATCGTCGGGCCTGCGACCGATGTAATCGCGGGTGAGGGCAAGATTCTCACTGCGGGCGGCATTGATACACATATTCACTTCATTGCACCGCAGCAGGCTGAGGAAGCCTTGGCCAGTGGCACCACGACTTTGGTCGGTGGCGGAACGGGGCCGACGGTCGGCACGCTCGCAACCACGGTTACACCGGGGCCATGGGCTATCCATCGCATGCTTGAAGCTGTCGAAGCGCTTCCGATCAATGTGGGGCTGCTCGGCAAAGGCAATGCAAGCAAGCCTGAACCGCTTCGCGAACAGATCAGGGCCGGTGCTGTCGGCCTGAAGCTGCATGAGGACTGGGGAACGACACCAGCCGCCATTGATAATTGCCTGAACGTCGCCGATGAGGAAGACATTCAGGTCGCTATCCATACGGATACGCTGAACGAGAGTGGGTTCGTCAAAGACACCTTTGCTGCCATGAAGGGGCGGACCATCCACAGTTTCCATACGGAAGGCGCCGGTGGCGGGCATGCCCCTGATATCATCACGGCGGCGGGCGAAGAAAATATCCTGCCGTCCTCAACCAATCCGACCCGCCCCTACACCATCAACACAGTCGATGAACATCTCGATATGCTGATGGTCTGTCACCATCTCAGCCCGAAAATCCCCGAGGACGTGGCATTCGCGGAATCCCGGATCCGGCGTGAAACCATTGCCGCCGAAGACATTCTCCATGATCTGGGCGTGTTTTCGATGATGTCGTCGGATTCCCAGGCCATGGGCCGTATCGGTGAAACCACGTTGCGTTGCTGGCAAACTGCTCACAAGATGAAGGTGCAGCGAGGCCCGCTAAGCCAGGATAGCGGCCGGAATGACAATTTCCGCGCCAAACGTTATGTCGCCAAATATACGATCAATCCCGCAATTACACACGGGTTTGCCCATGAGATCGGCTCAATCGAAGTCGGGAAACGGGCCGATCTGGTGTTGTGGAAGCCGGAATTTTTCGGCGTGAAGCCGAGCCTCGTCATGATCGGCGGTATGATTGCGATTGCACCGATGGGCGACCCGAATGCATCTATTTCGACGCCCCAGCCGGTCCATTACCGGCCAATGTATGGCGTGATGGGGCGGGCGCTTGGTTCCACCGGCGTCACCTTCGTCTCGAAAGCGGCGCTGGATGACGGCATCGGCGAGAAGCTGAAACTCAGCAAGCAACTGGTTGCGGTGAAGGGCATCCGGACGATCCGCAAGAAGGACATGATCCATAACGGGCTTACGCCCAGGCTGGAGGTCGATCCGCAGAGCTATCAGGTGCGGGTGGACGGCGAGCTGATCACGTGCGAACCGGCTGAAGTTCTACCGATGGCGCAGCGCTATTTTCTCTTTTAGACAGAGATAACTAGAGCATGTCCCCCGAAAGTGGAAAGCGGTTTCGGGAGGCATGCGTAAAAACAAAGAGATAGAGCGGTTCCAATGGCTCTGTTTTCACTGGAACCGCTCTAAACGGCGAAGAAGGGGTAAAGTTCATGCAGCTCAATGCCTTGCAGGATCATCCTTCTCTGGGGTTTGTCGACTGGACGCTGCGCGGTATCGGGCAGGTGGTGTTCCAGAACAACCCTCTGTCGGGGCTGGTCATTTTGTTCGCCATTCTGGTCAACTCCTGGATCTATGCACTTATCTGCGTGCTTGGCGTTGTCGCCAGCACGCTGACCGCAATCATCCTCAAGGCTGACAAGGGGCTTGTCCGGGATGGCCTGTTCGGGTTCAACGGAGCTCTGGTCGCTCTTGCGCTGATTGCGTTTACCAGTGCGGATTTCCGCAGCGGCGCACTGCCGTCGCCTGCCATGACGATCTATCTCATCTGTGGCGCCGCTTTCTCCACCATGGCCTTCGCCAGTATCGCCACACTGCTAGGGCCGCACAAAGTTGCGCCACTGACAATGCCGTTTGTGCTGGTCGGCTGGCTCTTTCTGTTTGCGATACTGAAATTCGACGCCATAGATGCCGGTCCGATGGCAAAGCCGGTTTCGCCGGAACAGTTTTCCTACGCCGTCCCTTATGTGCTTCCGACCTGGTATATGGGCATCGGTACTGCCATTGGGCAGATATTCTTTCAGGATAACTGGGTCACCGGTTACATCATCCTGGCCGGTATCGCGATCCATTCGCGAATAAGCGCATTGATGGGGCTTCTGGGAGCGGTAACCGGAGCAGTGGTGGCAGCCGCATTCGGTGGTCCGGAAGGCGCCATTCGCGACGGGCTTTTCGGTTATAATGCGGCGTTGACGGCAATTGCGCTCGGCGGTTTCTTCCTCGTTTTCAGCTGGAGCAGTTTTCTTTACGCCATCTTCGGCGCCATCGTGGCCACATGGCTTTGGGCTTCGGTCGCCATTTTCCTGAAACCGATCGGAATGCCGGTGCTGACCTCAACATTTGTGCTCGTCACCTGGGTCATGCTGATCGGTCAGTATGCTTTCAAGGCGCTGGTGCCCGTCGCACCGGCTGATGCGACTTCAGCTGAGGACAACCTCAAGCGATACCGTGAAACGCTGCACTCACGACCGGAATAGGCGACTATATTGTGTTTCGTGCCAGGCACTGGCCATGGCCAGTGCGGGGGCCGTGTTGCCGATTTCGTTGTCATTTAGCGTACGTGCCTTTTCGACGGCCCGTTCAATCTTCGCCGCTCCAGCGATAAGTATCCTCTGGCCCGCGGTATGACCGAGTGGGACGAGACGGATTGCAGCCATGATCTGGCTTTCAACCACGCTCCACATGAGACCGCGCAGCGCATCGACGGGCTCGATATTCCAATGGCATGCTGCAATGGCGAAGGCTGCCGGGTAGGTGGCGCTTTGTTCCAAAGCGAAGCTACGGGCCCGTTCGACACCAAGTTCCGACAGCAGAGTGAGCAAGGATTCGCCCATGCGGCGATCCTCAAGTTCAAGTTCGCTGCTTTCGCGGCCGGCCCCAAGCCAGTCATTCAGGCGATGGAATTCGGCGTCATCGTTTCGCATCAATGCCGAAATCATGCGCCAGAAAATCCCGCCATCTAGCGCAGCGTAGCTGTGTTCCAGAAGGCCGAACACCCATCCGGCACAACTTTCCTCATTCGTCACTGTTCCCGCATGGACCGCCCATTCAAGGCCGCGCGAATAGGAAAACGCGCCAACCGGCTGGCTGGGGCTGACAAGCCGCATGAGATGCAGCATAGGAAGCGCCGGAGAATGCATTGGCATTTCCGGCTCTGGCCCGTCATTTTCAATATCAGCGTCAGCGTGTCTCTTCGAATGATTCAGCAAGATGATACTCACATCACCCGGCCATAAGGTAGAGTCCGCTCAGGGCAGCAAAGCCGCCAGCTATCCGCATTAGTATCTGTCCCGTGCGCCCCTGCAGCAGACGACCAGCTGCAAGACCTACACCAATGCCCGCTGCGTGGAGCAACGCCGTCGCAAGAGCAAACCCTGCGCCATAGGAAAGAAACGCAGCGCTGCCGATTTCTCCGCCATGGGCATAGCCATGGAAGAATGCAAAGAACCCGACGATAAGTGCTGCAGTCAGGGTCGATGCGCGGAATGCCATGGCGACGAGGAGGCCAAGCACAATTACCGACGCAAGGATGATCGGTTCGACATAGGGGAGTGTTACTCCGCTAAGTGCTGCCACGAATCCCAGAAGCATGACGCCCACAAAGCTTAGCGGAACGACGACGAGTGCGCGTCCGCCGAGCATTGAGGCCCAAAGGCCCACGGCAACCATCGCAAGTATGTGGTCGGCTCCGGAGAGGGGGTGCGTAAACCCTGCAGCAAACGAACCGTGTTCTGCCGGGTTGAGATGCGCGAGTGCAGGGCTTGCCATCAAGGAGAGCAGGACGGCAATCAATAGAGAAGTCCGTTTCATTTCAACTTCCTTTCAACAACAATGGCCATGCTCAGAAGGAGCCAAACATTGATCCCAGCACGAAAACCGCTGCGAGCGATATGATCACACCGACAATCACGGTCATGACCATGTCGAAATAGCTCGATGCATGGGTTTGCTTGCTGATCTGCAGGAGGAGAAGCACTGTACCGTTATGTGGCAGCGCATCCAACGTACCTGCACTGATGACGGTCAAACGGTGCATGAGTTCGGGATTGATCCCGTATTGGATGGCCAGCCGCATATATTCCTCACCCAGCGCATTGAGCGCGATAGCCATGCCGCCGGATGCTGTTCCGGTGAGGGCCGCGAGCGCGTTCATGGCGACGACCAGTGAGACAAGCGGACCACCCGGCACTTCGAGCACCGCATCGCGAACCACCGCAAAAGCAGGCATGGCAGCCACGACCGCACCGAAGCCGACGAGGCTGGCTATTGTGAGGATTGGCAGAACAGAAGAGTTGGCGCCTGCGTCGAGGCTTTCGCGGATTGCCCGCAGCCGTCCGAAATTGACCGCTATCAGGGTCAGGATAGCTGCTGCCAAAGCGATCAGAACCGCCCACAGGCCAATCGATGAGCCGACGTCAATTCCCCACGGCTCCTGTTCCAGAAACGAGAAGTCTATGCGGGGCAGAATGATCAGCGCCATCAGGAAATTGACGATGATGACGACAAGCAGGGGAAGAACCGCAAAGAAAAACGGCGGCTGGTTGTCAGTGCGTGCACCGTGTTCGAGTTCTGCCGGATCGAAGTCACCCGAGAGCGTCGATTGTTCTCTGACTTTCTCCGTAATTTCAAGATCGCCAGTGTCATCGACATAGTTTTCGCCCGCAGCCCGCGCCTTGCCTTCGGCGCGCTGCAGCCACCACATGCCGAAGGCCAGTGTAATGATGGATGCGATAATCCCGAGCCCCGGTGCCGCAAAGGTCGTGGTTTCGAAATAGGGCATCGGAATAGCATTATTCGTGGAGGGCGTGCCCGGCATTGCCGACATGGTGAAGGTGAAGGCGCCGAGCCCGATGGCGGCTGGCATCAGACGTGCGGGAATGTTGGCTGCCTTGAACATTTCACGTGCCATGGGAACCAGCACGAAGAAGGCGACAAATACGCTGACACCGCCATAGGTGACAACGGCAGATGCAAGCACGACGGAAAGCATGGTGCGTTTTACGCCCAGTTTCTCCGTCAGATATCGCGCGATAGACGTGATGGAGCCACTGTCATCCATCAACTTTCCAAAAATACCGCCAAGCAGAAAAAGTGGAAACCATCGGCCTACGAAACTGGCCGTTCCGCCCATGAAGGTCGATGTCCAGTTCGCCAGAAGAGGTTCGCCGGAAATAAGCGCGGCGAGCAGTGCCGCCACAGGAGAAAGCAGAAGCACACTCCAGCCGCGATAGGCAAACCACATGAGTAAAGCTAGTCCGAGCAGTATTCCAAGCAAACCCATGCTATCTGACCCCTCAGTCGATGTAGGAAAGAATGCGTCCGGAATTTGTAGATGAAACTACTTTAGTTGGCATAATTCAAGTACTATAATTAAATATGATGTGGGTCATACAGGAAGACTTCCTAACTCCTTCAAATAATGTCTATACTACAATCGGCTCATTTCAGCGGTTTTGGCTGTCGTCATTCACGTAATTTCTTGTCTGGTCGTCCGATGCATACAAAGGACCTGCATGTCGGAAGTCGTCCCAATCCAATCCATCATGATCGATCTCGGTCTGGCGCTTCTGCTTGGCTCTGCAATCGGTCTTGAACGTCAGTTGAAGCAACGCCATTCCGGCCTTGCCACGCATGGTCTGGTGGCGCTGGGCGCCGCAGCCTACGCTTCATTGCCGCATGCTCTCGGTCTCGTAGGCGATCTGAGAATGGGTTCGCAGGTTGTTACAGGGATCGGGTTTCTTGGTGCGGGGCTGATTATCAAGGACGGCGCAAGCATCAAGGGGCTCAGTACCGCCGCTACCATCTGGAGCACTGGTGCGGTTGGTGTCCTGACAGGCTACGGACTGTGGTTGCTTGCCATTGAGACGGCATTTTTCATCGTCTGCCTCAATATTTCCCTGCCGAGGATTGCGGTGCTCGTGAACCGCTATTCCTTTGTTGAGCCAGAAATCGAGCAGTTCTATCTCGTAAAATTCCGATGTCCTGCGGAAAGCGAAGTTTCTGTGAGAGCGCTGCTGATCCAGACGCTTGATCTCAAAAAGCTTCGCTTCCACGCGATCCGAAGTCACCACATAGAAGGAAGCGATGAGGTCGAGGTTGAGGCAACGCTGTTCGCTGGCAAGGAAGATGATCGTCTGGTCGAAGGGTTGGTAGCGCAACTCAGCTTGCGTTCCAGCATCAAGTCTACAAGCTGGTTGAAACTGGAAGATACCGATTGGTCGGTAGCTCACTAAATTTGTTGCCTACGGGCTATACTATTACACCGAAACATGCACATACTTTCGCTTTCGCAGTAACGCATCCCTTTTAACATAGAGGGGTCCATAATGGACGTTCAGCAACTGCAGCTATTGGAACGCAAAACTGTCGAACAGAGAAAATGGAAAGGTTTTCTCGGGATCGGCGCTTTGCTTATGGCGGGCGGAATACTCTGTCTGTTCTTGCCAGTATTCTCTGAATTTGCAGCCAGCACGATGTTTGGCCTCGTCCTTGTGGCTATCGGCGTTGTCAAGATAATCCAGTCGCTCTGGGTTAAAAGCTGGGCGGGCTTTGTCTGGCAGGAACTGTCCGGAGCCGTGGAGCTTGTCGGCGGGATCATGATTTATCTGAATCCGCTCAAGGGTGCGCTCGCCATCACGCTTCTGATTGCCATCGTGGTGTTTGTGCATGGTTTCCTTCAACTGGCGTTGTCCTGGAAAATCAGACCGGCAAGCGGTTGGTGGTGGTTTACTCTTTCAGGCCTGATCGCCTGGACTGCCAGCGCGGCGCTGGTGGTAAAATGGCCGTGGACTCGTGACCTGCCATCAGGATCGATAGCGGGAATTGCGCTGTTGATCGCTGGTGTTGCCTATGTCGGAATAGCCTTGAGTACCCGAAATGCGTGAGTGATCGGTCGACTTCCGGCCGGAGGGAGGACGCGCAATTGAAGAAGACTCTCGTTCGTCGTTCTGTGAACGCTGCCTTTGTAGCCGTGTTGTCGCCTTTGCTTCTGCAGCCAAGTCTGGCTCAGCAGGCTCCAGCTGGCGCAGCGCCTCCCGTGATCGTGCGCCAGGTGGAACTGGCACCTGCGACCGCGCCACTCCGTTTCAACGGGCAAGTCGAGGCGATTGAAGCTGTCGATATTCAGGCGCGAATCACCGGTTTCCTGAAGGAAAAGGCGTTCGAACAGGGGACCGCGGTCAAGGCAGGCGATCTCCTCTTCGAAATTGAGCCGGACCAGATGCAGGCAGCAGTTATGTCTGCTGAAGCACAGGTTGCACGTGCCGAAGCAGCCCAGAATGCTGCCCGGCAATCATTGTCGCGAACGCGGACGCTCGCCAACCGGAACACCGCTTCGCAGGCCTCCCTCGACGATGCACAGGCAGCGTTTGATATCGCTACGGCGGACGTGCGGAACGCAGAAGCCGCACTCAACAATGCCCGGCTCAATCTCTCCTATACGCAGGTCAGATCACCGATCAACGGGACAATAGGGCGTTCGCTCTTTACCGTCGGTAACCTCGTTGGCCCGAGCATGGGGCCGCTCGCCCGCATTGTGCAGCTTGATCCCGTGCGTGTTGTGTTTTCGATCACGGACCGCGCTCTGATCGCTATACGCCAGAAGGAAGCAGGAGGCGGGACGGTCAATCCCGAAAGCTTCAAGCTGACTCTGACGCTGGCCAACGGTACGCAATATGGCGAGCGGGGAAATATCCAGTTCATCGACAATGAAGTGAGCGCGCAGACCGGCACAGTGGCGGTGCGCGCCCTGTTCGCCAATCCCAACCATATTCTGGTTCCGGGGCAGGTGGTTGCCGTCAATCTGCTGGATGAAACGGTTGGTGAATTGCCGATAGTTCCCATGTCATCCGTGTTGCAGGACCGGCAGGGCAAATATGTCTATGTTCTCAATGAGGGTAATACGGTTTCCCGGCGTGCGATCATGACCGGCACGCGTATCGACAACGGCTGGTCGGTTACAGATGGCCTCAAGGCTGGTGAAACGATTGTTGTTGAGGGCTTGCAACGCATTGCCGATGGGCAGGCCGTATCCCCGCGTGACCCGATCTCCGGTACTGCAGGGGTGGGGCAATGATTTCTGAAGTCTTCATACGACGAACCCGCCTCGCAATCGTCATATCGATCATCATTTCCATTGCCGGTGCAATTGCGATCTTTTCACTGCCCATCCAGCAGTATCCGCAGATTACGCCGCCAACGGTTAACGTATCGGCGGTTTATCCCGGTGCGAGTGCGGAGGTGATTGCCGACGTTGTCGGTGGCCCGCTGGAAACCGCAATCAATGGCGTGGATGGCATGATGTATATGTCATCTACCAGCTCCAACGCAGGACAGTATTCACTGTCCGTCACTTTTGAAGTCGGCACCGATTCCGAACTTGCACAGATCAATGTTCAAAACCGCGCGCAACTGGCGATTTCCCGACTGCCTGCCGCGGTGGCCCAGCAGGGCGTATCGGTCCGTTCCCGTTCACCCGATTTCGTGCTGGGAATCGCATTTTATTCGCCGGACGACAGCCTGAACGCGCTTGAAATCACCAATTTCACGACGACTACGATTGTCGATGCAATCTCGCGCGTCCCTGGTGTCGGCGAAGCGAGCGTTGTTGGTGCATCTGAATATTCGATGCGCGTCTGGCTCAACCCGCAACGAATGGATGCGCTGGGCATAACGGTCGATGAAGTTTCGGCAGCGATCCAGCGTCAGAATATTCAGGCAACGCTGGGGCAGGCGGGCGCGCCGCCGATGCGGGTGGGCACCGAGCTTCAATATACGCTGGTGGCACAGGGGCGGCTTCGCGATACGGATGAATTTGGAGGCATCGTCATTCGCACCGGAGCGGACGGCTCAAAAGTGTTCCTGCGCGATATTGCACGTCTTGAACTTGGCGCGCGCAATTACGCATCGCGGGCAAGTTTTGCCGGTCATGAATCCGCCATGCTGCAGATCAACCAGTCGCCCGATGCCAATGCGATCCAGACCGCTAATGCCGTGCAAGCAGAGCTTGAACGTCTGTCGTCCAGATTTCCTCCGGGACTGCAATATCATGTCGTCTACGATGCAACGCGGTTCGTCGAGGCCAGTCTGCAGCTGACGGCGCGAACATTGTTCGAAGCTTTCGTGATCGTGCTCGTGGTCACGTTCATCTTTCTGCAGGACTGGCGGGCAACGCTCATTTCAGCCCTTGCCATACCGGCCTCGATGCTGGGCGCGGTAGCAGTGCTGCTCGCCGTTGGTTACTCGCTGAACATGATTTCGCTCCTGGCTCTCGTCCTCGCCATCGGGCTTGTGGTGGATGACGCAATTCTGGTCGTTGAAAACGTCAAACATGTGCTGGACGATACACCGGACATTTCGGTTGTCGAAGCCACGCGTAAGGCGATGCACCAGATCACCGGGCCAATCATTTCCACAACACTGGTTCTGCTGGCGGTGGTCACACCCACGGCCTTTTTGGAAGGCATTGGCGGTCAGCTCTACCGGCAATTCGCCGTGACGATCTCGTCGGCGCTGATCCTCTCTTCGTTCGTCGCCTTGACGCTCAGTCCGGCGCTTGCAGCCCTTCTGCTCAAACGCGGCCAGGGTGGCTACAGGCGAGGTCCTCTGGCTTGGTTTTCAAGCTTCATGGAGAAAACCCGCGAAGGCTACGGCAAGATCGTCGGTTTTCTGGTGAAATACTGGATTGTACCGGTTGCGGGCATCATCGCCTGTTTTGCGTTGGCCTATTTCGTTTTCGTTAATCTTCCGGCGACGTTCCTGCCCGATGAGGATCAGGGCGCGCTCTTTGTCGATATCCAGCTGCCAAGTGCTGCCTCGCTCGACCGCACAAACCTTATTGTCGAAAATGTGCGCAAGGTTCTGAGCGAGACCGAAGGCGTTCAGGACGTCATAACGGTTGCCGGGTTCAGCATCCTGCAGTCGACCAGCACGCCAAACGGCGCCATGGCAGTTGCGGCCCTTACACCATGGGAAGATCGCGAGACGGAGGCGCTGCAGCTCAACAACATCATTAACACCTTGCGCGCTCAGTTCTCACAGGTGCCGGGAGCGAATATCTCGGTATTCGCGCCACCCGCAATTGCCGGTATCGGCGCTGTTGGTGGTCTCGATTTCCGTCTGCAGGCCTTGCAGGGCCAGTCTCCGCAGGAAATAGCGCAGGTCACCAGTGCCTTGCTCGGTTACTTCAACCGGCGACCGGAGATTGGCGGCGCGGCGACCACGTTCAATGCGAATGTACCGCAGATCTATGTCGACGTGGACCGCTCCCGCGCTGAAGCGCTGGGACTCAGCGTGTCTGATATCTATGCCTCTATCGGTGCGAACTTCGGCTCGCGCTATGTCAATGATTTCACGCTGAATGGCCGTGTGTTTCAGGTCAATCTTCAGGCTGATTCCGATTTCCGCGCGCATAGCGAAGATATTCTCAAGCTCCATGTCAGGAGCCGGAATGGAACCATGGTGCCATTGCGCAGCGTGGTCTCGCTGACCACGATATTGGCGCCTTTCGTCATCACCCGGTACAATCTCTCGGTTTCGGCGCAGGTGAATGCCGTTCCGGCCCCCGGCGCCAGTAGCGGACAGGCCATGGCGGCTATGGAGCAGGTCGCTTCGGAAGCTCTCCCGGATGGTTATGGTTATGAGTGGTCGGGTCTGTCTTTCCAGGAAAGCAGAAGCAGCGGTCAGGAGGCAATCGTCTTCGCGCTGGCCTTCCTCTTCGCCTATCTCTTCCTTGTGGCCCAATATGAAAGCTGGGCCTTGCCAGCGGTGGTTATCCTTTCACTGGGCGCTGCGCTGCTGGGTGCTGTTGCTGCTCTTACGTTTTTCGGGTTGCAGAACAGCCTCTATGTTCAGATCGCAATGGTGTTGCTGATCGGGTTGGCGGCAAAGAATGCGATCCTGATCGTGGAGTTCGCCAAGGAAAAACGCGAGACCGGCCTGACGGCTGCAGAAGCGGCCCGTACCGGGGCCGAGCAGCGTTTCCGCGCCGTCATGATGACTGCGGTATCGTTCATCCTTGGTATTCTTCCCCTTATTCTGTCTTCGGGTGCGGGCGCCGGTGCACGTCAGGCTGTCGGTGTGACGATCTTCGGCGGAATGGTTGCAGCGACCACGATCGGGTTGCTTCTGACTCCCGGTCTCTACTTCGTCATTCAGCGCCTGACTGAGCGCCTCGGAAGACAAACGGATGAGAAAAAGGATCCAGCCACTGAACCTGCGCACGAATAAAATACCGGGGAACCCTCCACTCTTGTCCGATACTGGGGAACTTGATGACCGAGACAAAATCACAGAGCATCGACCGGCGCGATTTCATGCTCGCATCCATCGCCGCAGCCGGGTCTGTGGCGCTCGCGTCGGGGCAGGCAGAGGCCCAGACGGGTGATGCGAAGCAGGAAACTGGCGGCAAGGGCTCAGGCACGGTTTATACCGGTGACGTTATAGACGGTAAGCGGGTGATCTCCTTCCTTGATATTTCCGATCTGGAAGCAGGCAAGCGGCACGATTTCTATTTTCAAGGTGTGCAGATGCCGACGGGCCAGCATTGGCATGTTTCGGTTACCGTGATGAAGGGTAAATCGCCGGGCAAGCGGATTGGATTGATCAGCGGCATCCATGGTGACGAAATGAGCCCCGTGCACACATTGCACACCATTGTGAACCAGCTCGACCCTCAGACGATGTCTGGTTCCGTGGTGGCCGTTTTCGACGTGTCTCGTCCGGCGCTCGAAGCGATGGCAAGACGATGGCCAAGTTCAGGACGCGGGATTGATCTTGTCGATATTAACCGGCTGTTTCCGGGCAATGAAAACGCACCGGAAGCGGCGGCACGTCATGCTTGGCTGGTGTTCAATCAAATCTTGCTGCCCAATCTCGACTACGGGATCGATTTTCATACCGCGGCAACGGGCATGGATATGACCTCATTTCATCTGGCGCGAATGGACCAGCCGGAAGTGCGGGCCATGGCGGAGCTTTATCCGATAGAGCAGATTTTCGACAATTTCGGCGCCCACGGCCTTCTCGCAAATGCACTGATAGATGCTGGTATTCCGGCCTTCACGCCGGAAGTAGGTCGACCGCGCATCTTCGATTATGCGATGATCGCCCTTTTTGTCGAAGGCACCATGAATGTTCTCAAACACCACAAGGTCATTGAGGGCAATATGGGTAAAACGGGTAAGGATTCCGGCATCTTCACTGGCGATGGAATGGCACCGGTTCTGACGAGCCATGGCGGGTTTATCGAACTTCACGTCGAACTGAATGAACAGGTGCAAGCGGGACAAAAACTGGCTACTCAGAGAAATTCATTCGGGGAAGTTGTGGCTGAATATTCCGCACCCGTAGCAGGTAAGGTCGGTGCGAGGCGCACCGATGCCTCATGCGAGCCGGGCACGCCAATCGTCTTCCTGATATTCGATAGCGCAACCGCGACCGGAACCGGTGGTTTGGCCGAGTGAGTGCTATGAAACTTGCAACAAATGAGAGCATGAATATGAAAGTCAGACATTTCTTACAGATGGCGCTGGTCGCCGCCAGCTTCGGCGTCCCACATGGCGCGAGCGCTCAGGACAAGACCGAATCTGAAAGGAATCTCGAAGCTTTCCCTGCAGCCCCATCAGGTTCCTACCGTTATGTCATCCATCTTCCGCCACTGGAGAAGGAACAGGATGCCAAGGTTGAAATTATTGCAGGTCGCAACGCAACCGTGGACTGCAATATCAGCTGGTTCGGTGGAAGTTTAACGCCGAGCACCGTCGAGGGTTGGGGCTTCGATTATTTCACTCTGGCGGCAAGCGACCGCATGTCGGGTACGCTTATGGCTTGTCCGGAGGACAGCAAGCGGACCGATTTCGTGCCGGTTCGGGGCGAGAACTTCATGCTGCGCTACAACAGCCGGCTTCCGATTGTCATCTATGCGAAAGATGGCTTCGAAATCCGCTATAGAATCTGGAAGCCATCCAACAAAACGCACAACGCGCAACGAGGATAGCAGAGCCTCGATAAGTTCGGATTGTTTGACGGAACAATGCCCGGATGCTCAGCATCCGGTATTGTTTATATCCAACTTACTGGATGAAGTTTCGCCCATCTGCGCGTTTTGCAAAACGCAGCACGACGAACCCGGCAAGTCCGGCAACGAGCGAGCCAATCAATATCCCGATCTTCGCTTCGTTCTGCAGGAGAACGTCATCGAAAGCGAGGAGCGAGATGAACAGGCTCATGGTAAAGCCGATACCGCACAGAAGCGTCGTTCCCAGCATTTGCGGCCAGCTTGCCCCGGCAGGCAGGTCAACGATTCCGGTTTTCACCAAAAGCAACACCGCGCCGAAAATGCCGACAAGCTTGCCGATGGCCAAACCGGCGGCAACGCCCATTGTGACAGGTGCGAAAAATGCTTCCATGCCCAGGCCGGAAAAACTGACGCCTGCATTGGCGAATCCGAATATGGGCACAATAATGAACGAAACCGGCTTGATCAGGCTATGCTCGAGCAGATGCAGCGGGCTTTCGGAGACAGTCGCTTCAGGTTTCGCGGGCGTGCGCTTGATTGGAATGGTGAGCGCCAGCAAAACGCCTGCAATGGTCGCGTGAACGCCAGAGCGATAGGTGAAGAACCACAGCACGAGGCCCAGCAGCAGATAAGGTGTCAGACGCTTCACACCGCTCAGGTTCAAGGCGACCAGAGCAGCGACGACTGCCGCAGCCAAACCCAGATCCATCAGGGAAACACCGGTCGTATAAAACAGTCCAATGACGATCACCGCGCCGAGGTCATCGATGATGGCAAGCGCTGCAAGAAACACTTTCAATGATGTCGGAACTCTCGGTCCCAGCAAGGATATAACACCGAGCGCGAATGCAATATCGGTCGCAGCCGGGATCGCCCAGCCATGGGAAGCACCATTGTTGATATTGAAGGCAAGGTAGACGAGCGCTGGCACCGCCATGCCTGCCGCCGCAGCTACGCCCGGCAAAATACGGCGCGGCCACGACGAAAGGTGGCCATCGACCATCTCGCGCTTGATCTCCAGCCCGACCATCAGGAAGAACACGGCCATCAGCGCATCGTTGACCCAGTGCTGGACAGAAAGCGGTCCGAGATAGGCATGAAGGGCGCCGAAATAGGCTTCTGAAAGCTGCGAGTTGGCCACCAGCAATGCCGCTGCTGCAGAAGCTATAAGCAGCAGGCCGCCTGACGACTCACTATCAAGAAAATTGCGTATAGTATTTTGAATGCGACCAGACATGGCAGCTCCCTGACAGAAACGGTTAAAACAGTCTCCGTATTCAGGGTAGCCCCTGGGCGCACGCAGCACACGCCATGAAGCCAAGATAGCGACAAATTTTGCGCTTTCAAGTCGTTTATGGAATTAGAAATCGATTTTTGAGGGCATTTTTCTGGTGTTACAAGTAACGGTGTATGGTTCTCGGTTTATAATTAATTTATCTGAATTATTGTCTTGTATTATTTTTTATAGTTCATTTTTTCTTTTTCGTTGATGTCGTGATTGTGGTGGATGCCGCCCCAGTATTTCAAGTTTTATTAAAAGTCGGCGGATCTGGTCAATAACGGACGGGACGCTTGACAAGCTGCGCCCGGCTTTCCATGCTCGGCGACACAATTTGAACAAAATCATTCTGGGAACGGAGAGCAGATATGACAATGGGAAAGTTCACCCGGCGCGGTGTGGTTGCTGCATTTGCAGGAATTGTTGCTGTCGGAGCCAGCATCGCTTTTGCGCAAGCTCCTGCCTTCTTTCGCATCGGCACCGGAGGAACAGCAGGTACCTATTATCCGATCGGCGGCTTGATCGCCAACGCGATTTCCGGAGCGGGGGATAAAGGCGTTCCCGGCCTGGTGGCTACAGCGGTTTCATCGAACGGTTCGGTCGCCAATATCAACGCCATCCAGTCCGGATCGCTGGAATCCGGCTTTACCCAGTCGGACGTGGCTTACTGGGCACATACAGGCACCGGTCTTTATGACGGCAAGGGCAAGGTCGAGGATCTGCGCCTGATTGCTACGCTCTACCCCGAAACCATTCATCTGGTCGCCCGCAAGGATGCGGGAATCAAATCCGTTGCCGATCTCAAGGGAAAACGCGTTTCCATCGATGAACCGGGATCGGGTACGATTGTTGATGCCCGCATCGTGTTGGAAGCGTATGGATTGAGCGAAAGCGACATCAAGGCCGAACATCTGAAGCCGGGACCTGCGGGAGAGCGTCTGAAGGACGGCGCGCTTGATGCCTATTTCTTTGTCGGCGGCTATCCGACCGGCGCAATCTCGGAGCTTGCCACATCGAACGGCATTTCACTGGTTCCGATTTCCGGTCCGGAAGCGCAGAAGATTCTGGAAAAATACTCGTTCTTCTCAAAGGATGCAGTTCCGGCCGATACCTACAAGGATGTCGGTCAGACCGAGACTCTGGCGGTCGCGGCGCAATGGGTGACGAGCGTCAAGCAGCCGGATGAACTCGTCTACAACATCACCAAGACCCTGTTTAACGACGACAGCAGAAAAGCACTCGATGCCGGGCACGCAAAAGGCAAGCTCATCAAGCTTGATACGGCAACGACTAGCCTCGGCATTCCGCTACATCCCGGCGCAGAACGCTTCTACAAGGAAGCAGGCGTTCTGAAATAAGCCGACCAGCCCGGTTCGGATGAACAACTTGCACGGAGTTTCACCAGAACTCCGTGCATTTTCTTCCAGTCCGGTACAAAGCATCTTTAGATATATAAGTATTTAAAACAATCGATTAGAGCGATTTTCTGATTCAAATGAATCAGCTGCGCTCTGGATGGAGAGGCCAGTATGGTGAGCGAGCAAGAGGCGAAACTGTCGCCCATGGAACTGGATGAAGCCAAGGCACGTGAACTTGAAGAGAAATTCGACTCCGAGATTCGCTTCCGCCCGCTGGGGCCGCTCGCAACCCGTATCGTTGGTGCGCTGCTGATCGCACTTTCCATTTTCCACTATTATACGGCAGGTTTCGGCCTTCTGTCGGAAATGGTGCATCGCGGTATTCACCTTTCCTTCGTGCTCGGTCTCGTCTTCCTCGTCTTCCCGTTTTCCCGCAAGGGATACGACAAGCCGACCACGTCATCATGGCTTAGGCCGCTCGGCATTTCTGTCATCGATTGGGCTTTGGCGATCATCGCGGTCGTGTCCGTTGCGCATGTTCCGATGATACCGCTCGACGATCTGGCTTTCCGCGTCGGTAATCCGACGACCACGGATGTCGTTCTCGGCGGTCTTCTGATTCTGGTCCTTCTGGAGGCGACGCGGCGCTCCGTCGGCTGGCCACTGCCGATCATATCCGTCCTGTTCATGCTCTATGCGCTCTACGGGCAACATATGCCGGGCATTCTCGTGCATCCCGGCGCAACGGTCAGCCAGCTTGTCGATCATCTTTATCTGACGACACAAGGTATCTACGGTATCGCGCTCGGTGTGGTTGCGACCTATGTTTTCCATTTCGTGCTGTTCGGGGTGTTTGCGACACGCATCGGTCTCGGTCAGTTGTTTCTGGATTGTGCGGCCTGGGTGGCAGGTCGTTTCGCCGGCGGTCCGGCAAAAGTCTCCATTTTCGGCTCCGCCCTGTTTGGCATGATTTCGGGTTCTTCGGTGGCCAATACGGTTACTGTCGGTTCGCTGACGATCCCGGCGATGATCCGGCTTGGTTATAAGCGCCACTTTGCCGCCGCCGTGGAATCGGCTTCATCGACAGGCGGACAGATTACACCGCCGATCATGGGCGCAGCCGCGTTTCTGATGATCGAATTCCTGAACCTGCCTTACACGACGATCATTCTGGCGGCTATTGTGCCAGCCTTCATGCATTTCTTCGGCGTTCTGATGCAGGTCCATTTTGAGGCCAAGCGCAACGGCTTGCGAGGCATGACGAAGGAAGAACTGCCTGATCTCAAGGAAGCCTTCAAGCGGGACTGGCCGACCGTTATTCCGCTGGTGGTGCTGATTGGTGTTCTTCTGTCGGGTTATACGCCTTATCTGGCTGCGTTCTGGGGCATTACGCTCTGTATTGCGGTGGGATTGTTCAATCCGCGCAGGCGCATGTCGATAGGCGAGGTTTTTGACGGACTGCGCGACGGGGCAAAATATGCCCTTGCCGTCGGTGCGGCCGCGGCGACCGTCGGCATTATTGTCGGCGTGGTGACGCTTACCGGCGTCGGCTTCAAGATTTCCTATATCGTGACGTCGACAGCGGGACAGCTCGCGACCTATTTCGGCACGATTCTGCCTGCCGCCTGGTTCGGTCCGCAGACACTGACACTGCTTTTCACGCTCATCATGACGGGGATTGTCTGTATTCTGATGGGCTGCGGAATTCCAACGACAGCCAATTACATCATCATGGCGACAATTGCCGCGCCCGCGCTGGGACTGCTGGGTGTTGAGCCGATCGTGGCCCACTTCTTCGTCTTCTATTACGGGGTGCTGGCAGATATCACGCCGCCTGTTGCGCTTGCCGCCTATGCGGCGGCAGGTATGGCAGGTGCCGATCCGTTCAAAACAGGCAATACGGCCTTCCGGCTCGGACTCGGCAAGGTGCTCGTGCCGTTTGTCTTCGTCTTCTCTCCGTCGCTTCTGCTGGTCACATCTGACTTTAATTGGCCGGATTTCTTCGTGGCGTTCCTTGGTTGCGCCATAGGCATCACCGCTCTGGGTGCGGCATTGTCAGGTTTCTTCCTGGTGCGGACCAGGCCTTGGGAAAATGTCCTGATGATCTTTGCAGCCATCCTTCTGGTCGCGCCGGAGATTTACTCTTCGATGGTGGGGCTGCTGCTGCTGGTGCCTGTTGTGGTTCGCCATCTTTCTTCGGTGAGGCAGCCACAGGCTGTGTAGGGATTGTTGGATCGATGACGCACGGCTGGCAACAAGTCGTGCGTCATCGTCGAAACAGCGTTACTGGTTGATTTCAGGCTCAACGAGCTTTTTCAGCTTGTCCAGGCATTCCTGCCAGCCGAGATAGCAGGCTTCAGCCGGAATTATATCGGGTACGCCCTGCTGTTCGATGTTGATTTCCGTTCCGACCGAAACGGTTTTCAAGGTTATCGTGACCTTCATTTCGCCGGGCAGGTTCGGATCGTCAAAACTGTCCGTATAGACCAGCCGTTCTGCCGGAACGAGTTCGACATATGTGCCGCCAAAGGAATGGCTGTGGCCGGTCGTGAAATTCCGGAACGACATTCTGTGTTTGCCGCCGACCTTTGCGTCCAGCTCATAGACGGTGCAAGTGAAGCCATATGGCGGCAACCAGCTGGCCACTGCATCCGGTTCGACGAATGCGCGATAAACCTTCTCCGGCTTGGTGGCGAATACACGGTGCAGGCGAATAGTGCTGGGCATGGTTTCCTCCCTTTGTCGGTTTTCTGTTCAATGGGCATTAGCGGGGTGTTTGAAGAGCAGGCTTATATACCGCTTGAGATGGTCGACGCTTTCCACCGCACGCAGCGGGTCACCGCTTGCCTTGGCGATGATGAAAGCGCCTTGAATGACGGCCTGCGTATGGAGAGCCAGGCTTTCAGCGGTGAACTCACCTGCAACCGGATAGCGTTTCATCGCAGCTGCAATATCCGGAACGAGCGTGTCTGCATGGCTTGAAATGCTGTCCCAGCAGGCATCCCGGATCACGGAATTGGTCTCGTAGACTTCCTGTGTCATGGTGCCGACGAGACAGGTGAAATCTGGCAACTCGCCTTGAATCAGCTGCTTACGCAACTCGACATAGGCCAGCACGCGCTCAAGCGGGTCTTCGGGAGCATGATAAGTGGCCTCCGCAAAGAACGAACCAGTCATTTTCGACCAGTAGTTCGCGGAGGCAACGGCCAAATCTTCCTTGCTGGAAAAATGATGAAAGAAAGCACCTTTCGATAAGGACGCTTTGTTGCAGATGTCATCGACCGTCGTTGCGGCATAACCCTTGGTGCGAATAACGCTTAATGCTGCATCAAGCAGGTTGGACCGGGTCATCGGATTTTGTTTACGTGCCATAGTTTGCTCCCGAACGTACAATACCAACTGGTTGGTATGAAATCAA
Organism: Brucella cytisi; assembly: GCF_038433355.1. NCBI lineage: Bacteria > Pseudomonadati > Pseudomonadota > Alphaproteobacteria > Hyphomicrobiales > Brucellaceae > Brucella > Brucella cytisi. Next base: position 33,090 of record NZ_JBCAUP010000026.1, on the reverse strand, counting down.
GTGGTATCTGGAGCCAGCTATACACCGCGGGGAAGGGGCTTGCAGGGAGTACGATGCGGGTGATTCTGAAAACGGTTTGTTTTCGGGGGCATGGCCGGGTTTGTGGATAAGTTTGATGTCATTGAAAAACCCAGGAAATCGGGTGTTCTGCAGCAAAATCGAAAATTCTTATTCTTTCTTCGTGACGCTTGCTTGACACTTGTTCGAGAACCCCTTAAACGACCGCTCACACCGGACGGAAACGCCGGTGCGACGTAGCCGCAAGGTTGCCGAGAAATGCGCGGGTGTAGCTCAGTTGGTTAGAGTGCCGGCCTGTCACGCCGGAGGTCGCGGGTTCGAGCCCCGTCACTCGCGCCACTTTCCTCTCAACAAATCGATAGATTGAACGTTGACACGAAAGTGGCGCCTACCGCCGTTTTTGCTTCTTCTCAAGCCAGAATTGCTGATCGTGAACGGGCCTTGAAAGGCCCTGTGAATGATTTTTATAATATCGCAATTCTTCTCCAAACACGCGCTTGACACTTGTTCGAGAACCCCTTAAACGACCGCTCACACCGGACGGAAACGCCGGTGCGACGTAGCCGCAAGGTTGCCGAGAAATGCGCGGGTGTAGCTCAGTTGGTTAGAGTGCCGGCCTGTCACGCCGGAGGTCGCGGGTTCGAGCCCCGTCACTCGCGCCACTTTCCTCTCAACAAATCGATAGATTGAACGTTGACCGAAAGTGGTGCCCACCGCCTTGTCTCTCGGGTCGGCGCATCTTCAAAGAATCTTCATGGAATTGCCGGAGCGTAGCTGTTTCGCCGAACCGTACGCCTACTATTTGGAAAACTGCTTCCAGGACAGATAGGCGACTGACAGGATGATCGCGGCAATGGCGAGAAGATCGCCGCTGGCGAGCAGATAATGGCTCATGCGTGACCTCCTTGCGATACTTTGGCCGACAATGTGCTTCATGATAGCCGGGGCGAACGCGATCTGAAGGCATGGCTTCGCAAAGCTTGCAGCATTTGGAACGCTTCCATTCCAACTTTCTCGATAAACGCGAACAGAATTTCTCAATGTCCGCGCCGCAGGCACTTCGCGACAATTTGAGTTGGCGGGAAGCGGCCCATTTGGTCCATGCATTGCCATGGAACGAATTTCCTGTTTTCAATCGTGTGAAATCGGATGACAGGAACGGATCGCTGCGACGATGACCCGACGCGCTTATCTTGGTGTGCTTGCAACGTTTTTGACTCTTGCCGGGTGTGGCACACCCCGCGCCGTGCTGTGGCATGGACCGAATTCAAGCCCGCAATCGGTGGCCGCAGCCGAAGCCGCTATCGTCAAGCCTGCAAAACCGGCGGCGGTGGTTCCTATTTATGTTGCGACGAGTCGCCAGCGCTCGGATAATTTCTCGCAGCCTTACAATTCAAAGCGCTCGGAAACGCTGAATTTTGCGCAGGTTGATGTCGGGATTCCGGCAACTCACGTCAAAGGACAGGTTGAGTCTACCGGCTACAAGCCTGATCCCGCCAAAAATTTCGCCGCCACGGCATTCCAGCCTTACGACAATGCCGAGCAGTTTCTCGCGCAATTGAATGCCGCCCTGGCGAAGCAGGGACCGAAGGACAAGGAAATCCTGATCTTCGTGCATGGCTACAACAATAATTTTGCCGATAGCACATTCCGCACTGCGCAATTTGTCCATGATTACAAAATGAAGTCGGTGGCGGTCGAATATGCCTGGCCGTCGGGCGGCGATCTTGGGCTTTATGTATATGATCGTGATAGCGCGGACTTCGCACGTGACGGTCTGGCGCGATTGCTGGAACTCGTCGCCCGCAGCAAGGCGGAGCGTATTGTTCTTGTTGGTCACTCCATGGGCAGCTTCGTGACTATGGAGGCTCTGAGAACCTTGTCGCTCCGTGGCGAAAAGAATGTGATGCGTCGCATCAATGCGCTGTTGCTCGCCGCACCGGACATCGATCTCGACGTCTTCGAAAAGCAGATCAAGGATATCGATCCCATGCCGCGCCCAACGGCAGTGATGACATCGCGCAGCGATCGTGCACTCGGGGTCTCATCCTTTATTACGGGCGGCCATGCGCGAGTAGGGGACGGCACCAGTATTCCGACGCTCCAGAAATATGGAATCGCGGTAATAGACGCTACCGATTTGGATGGAGGCGAACACAATGTCTTTGCATCGTCGCCATCGCTCATGGCTTTGGTCAGTGATGGCAGCCTTTCGCTGGACGCTCTGAACGGGCGGGAGAAGCAGACAACCGGGCAGGCGGTGCTGGCAGATGGCGCTTCTGCAATCAAGGGAGCTGCTTCCCTTGTGCTTTATCTGCCCGGCAGGCTGGTCGGGGCGACGGCTTCCGCTGCTCCATGAGTTCATTTTAAAGCGAGTGCTGCCCCCACCTTTCATTCCCAAGTTGCAGACAATTGATTCTCCTGGCGATTGCTAAGCCGACCAGTCCGTGCGACTTTTCCTCACGAAATTATGATCTTTTCATGTTATACGGGTTTTCAGTGGGATATGCGGGCTTGATGCCATGGCTTGTTAAGCATCTTGGCTCGTCTTTGCCCAATAGATCATGCCGGAGGGGTTGCGCTTGCGAACGCGCTGCGATAACCGTCCCGGCGAAAAGCGCTTAGTTCGCACGGCATGCCTTTTGAAGCTGCTTGGGGCGACGAGGTTGCAACAGATGCAATGTGTCGCATGGTCGTCAGCTCCAAAAAGCTTATGACAGGCGGCGCAGCCTCGTATTCAAGCCGGATAAAGGACCATGAACGAGCTTTTAAGTTCCTACCTGCCGATCGTCATCTTTCTCGGCATTGCGATGGTAATTGGTGTAGCCCTCCTGGTTGCGCCGTTTCTTGTCGCCTATAGACAGCCCGACCCCGAAAAGCTTTCTGCTTACGAGTGCGGCTTCAATGCCTTCGATGACGCCCGTATGAAGTTCGACATCCGTTTCTATCTGGTGTCGATTCTCTTCATCATCTTCGATCTGGAAGTCGCCTTCCTTTTCCCATGGGCTGTATCCTTTGGCGAAATTGGCTGGTTCGGCTTTGCATCGATGATGGTGTTCCTTGGCGTTCTGACCATCGGCTTCATTTATGAATGGAAGAAGGGAGCGCTGGAATGGGATTGACCACAGCCAACACAACGCTCGTGGCTCCGCAGCCGAAGGGCATTCTTGACCCGCGCACGGGCAAGCCTGTCGGTTCCGACGATGCATTCTTCAACGATCTGAACAGCGAACTGTCCGATAAGGGGTTCATCGTCACATCCGCTGACGCTCTGGTTACCTGGGCGCGTACCGGTTCGCTGATGTGGATGACCTTCGGTCTGGCATGCTGCGCGGTGGAAATGATGCACATTTCCATGCCGCGTTATGACGCCGAACGTTTCGGTATCGCCCCGCGCGCATCACCGCGTCAGTCCGACGTGATGATCGTCGCCGGCACGCTGACCAACAAGATGGCACCCGCTCTCCGCAAGGTCTACGACCAGATGCCGGAGCCGCGTTACGTTATCTCGATGGGTTCCTGCGCCAATGGTGGCGGCTACTACCACTATTCCTATTCGGTGGTGCGTGGCTGCGATCGCGTGGTTCCGGTCGATATTTATGTTCCGGGTTGCCCTCCGACCGCTGAAGCACTGCTCTACGGCATTCTGATGCTTCAGAAGAAGATCCGTCGCACGGGTACGATTGAGCGCTGAGCCGGTTATCGACCGGTTCGCGCAAGACAAGTTTTGTTAGGGTTCTACTGCCTGCTATCCCCTGAAAAGGGCCTCCCAAAAGGCAAGTGCGGTTTGAGTTCTAAAGAAGGAAGTTAGGAAAATGAGCGAAGAAGCTCTCGGTGAACTTTCCGGCTATATTAAGGAGCGCCTCGGTGACGCGATCGAAGAGGCGAAACTTGCCTATGGTGAGTTGACGCTTTCGGTTCCGGCTGCGAGCATCATCAGCGTTCTGACCTTCCTGCGTGACGACGTGCAGTGCCAGTTCGTCAATCTGACGGATATTTCGGGCGTCGACTATCCGCAGCGCGTCAAGCGCTTCGATGTCGTCTATCAGTTGATGTCTCCGCGCCAGAACCTGCGCATCCGCGTCAAGGTTCAGGCTGACGAAGATACGCTGGTGCCTTCCGCAGTGCCGGTCTTTGTTGGTGCCGAATGGTTCGAGCGCGAAACCTACGACATGTACGGCGTTCTGTTCTCCGGCCATCCGGATTTGCGTCGCATCCTGACGGACTATGGTTTTGAAGGCCATCCGCTGCGCAAGGACTTCCCGCTCACCGGCTTCGTTGAAGTTCGTTACAACGACGAGCTGAAGCGTGTTGTGTACGAGCCTGTCCAACTGCGTCAGGAATTCCGCAACTTCGACTTCCTCTCGCCTTGGGAAGGAACGGATTACGTTCTGCCGGGCGACGAGAAAGCCAAGGCGAACTGAGGGCGTACTCATGGGCGCAGGCGAAAGATTGAACGGTCAATGTCTTTGCGGAGAGGTGAAATTCACTGCTTCTCCGGTGAAGATGGAAATGGATGTCTGCCATTGCAGCATGTGCCGGCGTTGGTCGGGCGGTGCTTTCATGGCCGTCAATTGCGGCACTTCGGTCGAAATCGAAAACAAAGCTGCCCTGGCGACTTATTCTTCTTCGGAGTGGGGCGAACGCCGCTTCTGCTCGAAGTGCGGTTCGTCGCTGTTCTGGCGCGGTGTCCATGACGGAATGACGGTTGTTTCGATGCAGGCTTTTGCCGAGCCGGAACGTTTTCATTTCGCCGAAGAAATCTTCATCGATAACAAGCCTGCGAATTACGATTTTGCCAATGACACCCACCGGATGACCGGCGAGGAGTTCTTGGCGGCTCTTGCAGCCAAACAGGAAGCTGAACATGGCTGAGACTCAGGTCCGCAATTTCAATATCAACTTCGGTCCGCAGCACCCTGCCGCACACGGCGTGCTGCGTCTGGTGCTTGAACTCGACGGCGAAGTCGTCGAGCGCGTCGATCCGCATATCGGTCTGCTGCATCGCGGCACCGAAAAGCTGATGGAAGCCAAGACCTATCTCCAGGCTCTGCCTTATCTCGACCGCCTCGATTATGTGGCGCCGATGAACCAGGAACACGCCTATGCGCTCGCCGTCGAACGCCTGCTGGGCATTGATGTGCCGAAGCGCGGCCAGCTGATCCGCGTTCTCTATTCGGAAATCGGTCGTATCCTGAACCATCTTCTGAACGTGACCACGCAGGCGATGGACGTCGGTGCGCTGACGCCACCGCTCTGGGGCTTCGAAGAGCGCGAAAAGCTGATGGTGTTCTACGAACGCGCCTGTGGCGCACGTATGCACGCAGCCTATTTCCGTCCGGGCGGCGTCCATCAGGACCTGCCGGATCAGCTCGTTGAAGACATCGGCAAATGGATCGATCCGTTCTTCAAGACGCTCAACAATCTTGATGACCTCATCACGCCGAACCGTATTTTCAAGCAGCGTAACGTCGATATCGGCGTCGTGAAGCTGGAAGATGCATGGGCATGGGGCTTCTCGGGCGTCATGGTGCGTGGTTCGGGCGCTGCATGGGATCTGCGCAAGTCGCAGCCATATGAGTGCTACAACGAGATGGAATTCGACATTCCGATCGGCAAGAACGGCGACTGCTATGATCGCTACCTGATCCGTATGGAAGAAATGCGCCAGTCGGCGCGCATCATGCGCCAGTGCGTTGATCTTTTGCTTGGCAAGGAACGCGTCGGTCCGGTTTCCAATACCGACAACAAGATCGTGCCGCCGAAGCGCGGCGAGATGAAGCGCTCGATGGAGGCGCTCATCCATCACTTCAAGCTTTACACGGAAGGCTACCATGTGCCTGCCGGTGAAGTTTACGCAGCAGTTGAAGCACCGAAGGGTGAATTTGGCGTCTTCCTCGTGTCGGACGGCTCCAACAAGCCTTATCGCTGCAAGCTGCGCGCTCCGGGCTTTGCCCATCTTCAAGCCATGGATTTCCTGTGCCGCGGCCATATGCTGGCTGACGTGTCGGCAATTCTTGGCTCGCTCGATATCGTGTTTGGTGAGGTTGACCGCTGATGTCCGTTCGCCGTCTCGCAGATGATGCCGTCCAGCCAGCCGCTTTCGCGTTCAACGCGGAAAATCAGGACTGGGCGCACAAGACGATCGCAAAATTCCCCGAAGGCCGTCAGCAGTCGGCTGTTATTCCGTTGCTCATGCGTGCGCAGGAGCAGGATGGCTGGGTCACAAAAGCAGCTATTGAACATGTCGCAGGCATGCTCGACATGCCGCTGATCCGCGTTCTGGAAGTCGCGACTTTCTATACGCAGTTCCAGCTGAAGCCGGTTGGCACGCGCGCCCACATTCAGGTTTGCGGCACCACGCCATGCATGCTGCGTGGTTCGGAAGCGCTGATGGATGTCTGCCGCCACAAGATCAACCACGACCCGTTCGAGCTCAATGCCGACGGAACGCTGTCGTGGGAAGAAGTGGAATGCCAGGGCGCCTGCGCCAATGCACCGATGGTCATGATATTCAAGGACGCCTATGAAGATCTGACGCCGGAACGTCTTGCCGAAATCATTGACGCTTTTGAAGCTGGCAAGGGCGACACCGTCAAGCCGGGCCCACAGGATGGACGTGTGACGTCCGAGCCGATCAATGGCCTGACCGCTCTGACCGAAGATCTCGACTACAAGAAGGTCGGTCTTGAGACTCGCAAGGCATCCGATGCCGCCGCAGCCAAGGCGAAGGCCGAAGCTGAGGAGAAGGCCAAGGCGGAAGCCGCTGCAAAAGCTGCCGACGAAGCGAAGAACGTCGCTCCGTCGAATGCTGCAAAGCCGGTAACCAATGCACCTGAAACCGATCCGGCGCTCAAGACGCCTTCGGATGTCAAGGTGTCGAAAGCTGCCGAAAAGGCTGCCTCGGTCGAGAGCAAGCAGGCATTCAAGCTTGATGACAAGAACCGTCCGGTTGCCATGGAGCGTCCGGAAGCTGTTGACGATCTGAAGCTGATTTCTGGCGTTGGCCCGAAGATCGAGGAGACTCTGCATGAGCTGGGTATCTTCACCTTCAAGCAGGTCGCTTCCTGGAAGAAGTCCGAGCGCGAGTGGGTCGACGGCTATCTCAGCTTCCACGGTCGCATCGAGCGTGAAGACTGGGTAAAGCAGGCCAAGGCTTTGGCCAAGGGCGGCGTCGAGGAATACATCAAGGTATTCGGAAAGAAGCCGGTATGATGACTTCGATATTGGCAAACACGAACGGAAACAGGTGAGACATGCTGGCTGATAAAGATCGCATCTTCACCAATATTTACGGCTTCAAGGATCAGTCCCTGAAGGGTGCCATGGCGCGCGGCCATTGGGACAACACCAAGGGCCTGATCGAGAAGGGCCGTGACTGGATCATCGACGAGATGAAAGCGTCGGGCCTGCGTGGCCGTGGCGGAGCTGGCTTCCCGACGGGTCTCAAGTGGTCGTTCATGCCGAAGCAGAGCGACGGCCGCCCGCATTATCTGGTCGTCAATGCCGACGAATCCGAGCCGGGTACCTGCAAGGACCGCGAAATTCTGCGCCACGATCCGCATACGCTGATCGAAGGCTGCCTGATCGCCGGCTGCGCCATGGGCGCACACACCGCCTATATTTATATTCGCGGCGAGTTCATGCGTGAGCGTGAAGCGCTGCAGGCAGCAATCGACGAGTGCTACGAAGCCAATCTGCTCGGCAAGGGTAACAAATGCGGCTGGGATATGGATGTTCTCGTATCTCACGGCGCTGGCGCTTATATCTGTGGCGAAGAAACGGCTCTGCTCGAAAGCCTTGAAGGCAAGAAGGGCCAGCCGCGTCTCAAGCCTCCATTCCCCGCAAATATGGGCCTTTATGGCTGCCCGACAACCGTGAACAATGTGGAATCGATTGCCGTTGCGCCGACGATCCTGCGCCGTGGCGCGGCCTGGTTCTCGTCCATCGGACGTCCGAACAATGTCGGCACTAAGCTGTTCCAGATTTCGGGTCACGTGAACACGCCTTGCGTCATCGAAGAAGGCCTCGGCATTCCGTTCCGCGATCTGATCGAAAAGCATGGCGGCGGCATTCGCGGCGGCTGGGACAATCTGCTGGCGGTTATTCCCGGCGGTGCATCGTGCCCGGTTATCAAGGGCGAAGACATGATGGATGCCATCATGGACTTTGACGGAATGCGCGACAAGAAATCGTCGTTCGGCACCGGCGGCCTGATCGTCATGGACAAGTCCACCGACATCATTAAGGCAATTGCCCGTCTGGCAGCGTTCTTCAAGCACGAGAGTTGTGGCCAGTGCACGCCTTGCCGCGAAGGCACCGGCTGGATGTGGCGCGTGATGGAACGCATGGTCAAGGGTAACGCGCAGAAGCGTGAAATCGACATGCTGTTCGATGTGACCAAGCAGATTGAAGGTCACACGATCTGCGCTCTCGGTGATGCTGCTGCATGGCCTATTCAGGGCCTGATCCGCAATTTCCGTCCGGAAATTGAAAAGCGCATTGACGATTACACCCGCAACGCCGTTCAGAGCCGCAATATCCGTCTGGAAGCAGCGGAATAAGGCTTAACTAGTTGCATGCGGTTTGAAGAAGACCGCTCGAAAGTTTGAGATCTGGAAGATGCGGCATAAGCCGCAGGTTTGGACAAGCGATGGCAAATATTAAGGTTGACGGCACAGAGATCGAAGTACCCGATCACTATACGCTCCTTCAGGCTGCCGAAGCCGCGGGGGCTGAAGTCCCGCGTTTTTGCTTCCACGAACGGCTTTCCATCGCCGGAAACTGCCGCATGTGCCTTGTTGAAGTGAAGGGCGGACCGCCGAAGCCGGCGGCATCCTGCGCCATGGGCGTGCGCGATCTGCGTCCCGGCCCGAATGGCGAAGCGCCTGAAATCTTCACCAATACGCCGATGGTCAAGAAGGCCCGCGAAGGCGTGATGGAATTCCTGCTCATCAACCACCCGCTGGATTGCCCGATCTGCGATCAGGGCGGTGAGTGCGATCTGCAGGATCAGGCAATGGCTTTCGGCACCGACGGTTCGCGCTATCGCGAGAACAAGCGTGCCGTTGAAAACAAATATATCGGTCCGCTCGTCAAGACGGTGATGACGCGCTGCATTCACTGCACGCGCTGCGTCCGCTTCACGACGGAAGTTGCAGGCATTTCGGAACTCGGCCTCATCGGTCGTGGCGAAGACGCCGAGATCACCACCTATCTCGAACGCGCCATGACGTCGGAACTGCAGGGCAACGTTATCGATCTTTGCCCGGTTGGTGCTCTGACCTCGCGTCCTTACGCGTTCCAGGCTCGTCCGTGGGAACTGAACAAGACCGAAACCATCGATGTGATGGATGCGGTCGGTTCGAACATCCGCGTCGACACCCGTGGCCGCGAAGTGATGCGCGTCATGCCGCGTGTCAATGAAGCGGTGAACGAAGAGTGGATCTCCGACAAGACCCGCTTCATCTGGGATGGCCTGCGCACCCAGCGCCTCGATCGTCCTTATGTTCGCAAGGATGGCCGTCTGGTCGCCGTAACCTGGCCGGAAGCTTTTGCCGCTATTGCTGCCAAGGTCTCCGCAACCTCCGCCGACAAGATTGGCGCAGTCGCTGGCGATCTGGCTTCTGTTGAAGAAATCTATGCGCTGAAGGGCCTGATGGCTTCGCTCGGCTCCGCCAATATAGACAGCCGTCAGGATGGCGCTGCTCTCGATCCGGCACTGGGTCGTGCAAGCTATCTCTTTAACGCAACGATCGAAGGCATTGAAAACGCTGATGCTTTGCTCATCATCGGTTCCAATCCCCGCATTGAGGCTGCTGTTCTGAACGCCCGCATCCGCAAGCGTCAGCGCATGGGCCATTTCCCGGTCGCTCTGATCGGCGAACAGGCTGAACTGCGTTACGATTACGAATATCTGGGTGCTGGCGCTGAAACGCTCGCAGCAGTCGCTTCCGGCAAGAACGCATTCCGCGACGTGCTGGCCAAGGCTGAGCGTCCGCTGATCATCATCGGTCAGGGCGCGCTCACCGGCGAAAACGGTTCTGCAGTTTTGTCGACCGCCACCAAGCTTGCTCAGGACGTCGGCGCCATCAAGGACGAGTGGAACGGCTTCTCCGTTCTGCACACTGCCGCTTCGCGCGTTGGTGCTCTGGATCTCGGTTTCGTGCCGGGTGAGGGCGGCAAGGTGGCTGGCGACATGCTGGGTAATCTTGATGTCGTGTTCCTGCTCGGTGCAGACGAACTCGACATGACCAAAAAGGGTTCGAGCTTCGTCGTTTACATCGGCACGCACGGCGATGCCGGCGCTCATGCCGCCGACGTTATTCTGCCGGGCGCAGCCTACACGGAAAAGTCGGGCACTTGGCTCAACACCGAAGGTCGCGTGCAGCTTGGCAGCCGCGCCGGTTTCGCACCGGGCGAGGCAAAGGAAGACTGGGCAATCCTGCGCGCTCTTTCCGACAGTCTTGGCAAGCGCCTGCCGTTCGATTCGATGCAGCAGCTTCGCGCCAAGCTCTATGCGGACTATCCGCATATGCTGGCCATCGACACCATAACGCCTGCTTCCGCCGACGATCTCGTGGCGCTGGCAGCGAAAGCATCCAATCTGGGCGGCGGCGCTGCGTTCGTTTCCCCGGTCAAGGACTTCTACCTGACGAACCCAATTGCGCGCGCTTCCGCCGTCATGGCCGAATGCTCGGCGCTCGCGGCTGGCGGCTTCCAGCAGGCTGCCGAGTAAGCGAGAGAGAGACGGAACAATGGAAGGTATTTTTGCAGCTTACGTCTTGCCCGCGCTTATCATAGCGCTGAAGTCGGTCGTTCTGCTCGTCGTATTGCTGATCGTCGTCGCTTATCTGCTTTACGCAGATCGCAAGATCTGGGCAGCGGTACAGCTTCGCCGCGGTCCGAACGTTGTCGGTCCCTGGGGTCTGTTCCAGGCTTTCGCCGACTTGTTGAAGTTCGTCTTCAAGGAACCAATCATTCCGTCTGGCGCAAACAAGGGTGTCTTCCTCCTTGCGCCTTTCGTTTCTGCCGTTCTTGCAATGGCAACCTGGGCGGTCATTCCCGTCAATGAAGGCTGGGCCATCGCCAATATCAATGTTGGCATTCTCTATATCTTCGCCATTTCTTCGCTCGAAGTTTACGGCGTGATCATGGGTGGCTGGGCATCGAACTCGAAGTATCCGTTCCTCGGTGCGCTTCGTTCTGCCGCCCAGATGGTTTCCTACGAAGTCTCCATCGGCTTCGTGATTGTCACGGTTCTGCTGACGGTTGGCTCGCTCAACCTCACCGACATCGTGCTTTCGCAGAATACGGGCCTTGGGACCATGCTTGGCCTTCCGGCTTCGTTCCTCGACTGGAACTGGCTGGCTCTGTTCCCGATGTTCGTGATCTTCTTCATTTCGGCACTTGCCGAAACGAACCGTCCGCCATTCGACCTTGTCGAAGCTGAATCCGAACTCGTGGCCGGTCACATGATCGAATATTCGTCCACGCCGTTCCTTCTGTTCTTCCTTGGCGAGTATGTGGCGATCACGCTGATGTGCGCCCTGATGACGACGCTCTTCCTTGGCGGCTGGCTGCCTCCGGTGGACGTGTGGTTCCTCAACTGGGTTCCGGGCATCATCTGGTTCATGCTGAAGCTCTGCTTCTGCTTCTTCCTCTTCGCAATGGTGAAGGCTTTCGTTCCGCGTTACCGCTACGACCAGCTGATGCGCCTTGGCTGGAAAGTGTTCCTGCCGATCTCGCTCTTCATGGTTGTCGCAACCGCGACCTTCCTCAAAGTCTTCGGTCTGGCGTAAGGAGTAATAACTATGGCTTCATTCGCTCAAGCAGCCAAATCGCTCCTGCTCAAGGAATTTGTCGGCGCGTTCTTTCTTTCCATGCGCCAGTTCTTCGCGCCCAAGGCGACGTTGAACTACCCGCATGAAAAGGGCCCGGTCTCTCCGCGATTCCGTGGAGAGCACGCGCTGCGCCGTTATCCGAACGGTGAAGAACGCTGCATCGCCTGCAAGCTTTGCGAAGCGATCTGCCCGGCGCAGGCCATCACCATCGAGGCCGGTCCGCGACGCAACGACGGCACCCGCCGCACGGTGCGTTACGACATCGATATGGTGAAGTGCATCTATTGCGGTTTCTGCCAGGAAGCATGCCCGGTGGATGCCATCGTGGAAGGTCCGAATTTCGAATTCGCGACCGAAACCCGTGAAGAGCTCTACTATGACAAGGACAAGCTCCTTGCCAATGGCGACCGTTGGGAACGCGAAATCGCGCGGAATATCGCGATGGATGCGCCATATCGCTGATTGGTTTTGCTGAAACCTCGTTTCGGCATCCGGTTTGACAAACGGCAACAGGAAGGGGCGGCCCATCTTGTTGCTGGAATTTAAGTTTCGCGAATATTCGCGGCAAACAAAGACTAAAGCGAGCGAGGCAATAAGGCTTTGCTCACGGAAAGGTGTTGGGGGATCCCCATGCTGACAGGTATTGCGGCAGCGTTTTTCTATCTGTTCGCTTTCATCATGATCGCCAGTGCGTTCATGGTGATTGCGGCACGCAACCCCGTGCATTCGGTGCTGTTTCTGATCCTCACGTTCTTCAATGCGGCAGCTCTGTTCCTGCTGACCGGGGCCGAGTTCCTCGCCATGATCTTGCTCGTCGTTTACGTCGGTGCAGTGGCGGTTCTCTTCCTCTTCGTCGTCATGATGCTGGATGTGGATTTCTCCGAACTGAAGCGCGGCGCATTGCAATATGCACCGGTCGGCGCTCTGGTCGGTCTGATCTTGCTCGGAGAACTGATCTTCGTGTTCGCAAGCAACATGTTTGCGCCGAAGCTGGGGCAGGGTGCCGTGCCGATCCCGAATATCGCCGAGCGGAGCAATACAGCTGCTCTGGGTGACATTCTCTACACCGACTTCGTCTTCTACTTCCAGGTTGCTGGTCTCGTCCTTCTGGTCGCGATGATCGGCGCTATCGTTCTGACGCTGCGGCACAAGCCGAATGTCAAGCGCCAGTCCATCCCGACCCAGGTAGCTCGCACGCCCGAAACGGCGATCGAGATCAAGAAGGTCGAAACGGGCAAAGGCATCTGAGGATAAGCATATGGAAATCGGTATCGCCCACTATCTCACCGTTTCGGCCATCCTGTTTACGCTTGGCGTCTTCGGCATCTTCCTGAACCGCAAGAACGTCATCGTCATCCTGATGTCGATCGAATTGATCCTTTTGTCGGTCAATCTCAATTTTGTGGCGTTCTCCAGCCAGCTCGGCGACATGGTCGGGCAGGTCTTCGCCCTTTTCGTTCTGACTGTTGCTGCTGCCGAAGCAGCCATCGGTCTGGCAATTCTCGTTGTTTTCTTCCGTAATCGCGGCTCCATCGCGGTGGAAGACGTCAATGTTATGAAAGGTTGACGGGCAAATGCTCTATTACGCGATCGTCTTCCTTCCGCTTCTCGGCTTCCTGATTGCCGGTCTCTTCGGCAATCAGATCGGAGCCAAGGCGAGCGAATACATCACTTCCGGTTTCATGGTCATCGTCGCGATCCTGTCGTGGGTGGTCTTCTTCCAGATTCCGCTTGGCCACGATGCAGAAACCGTCCGCATCCCGGTTCTTCACTGGGTGACGTCGGGCGCGCTTTCCTTTGACTGGTCCCTGCGCGTCGATACGCTCACCGGCGTCATGCTGGTCGTGGTGAACTCGGTGTCGGCTCTCGTACATATCTATTCCATTGGATATATGCATCACGATCCGCATCGTCCGCGCTTCTTCGCCTATCTGTCGCTCTTCACTTTCGCCATGCTCATGCTGGTCACGTCGGACAATCTGGTCCAGATGTTCTTCGGCTGGGAAGGCGTGGGTCTGGCTTCGTACCTCCTGATTGGTTTTTGGTTCCAGAAGCCTTCGGCCAATGCAGCCGCCATGAAGGCGTTCGTCGTCAACCGCGTCGGCGACTTCGGCTTCCTGCTTGGCATCTTTGGTGTGTTCGCGCTGTTCCAGTCGGTCGACTACAACACGATCTTCGCTGCCGCAGCCAATTATCTGCCGGCTGAAGGCCCTGCCGATGCCAATCAGGTCGTTCTGAACTTCCTCGGCTATCAGCTCGACAAGCAGGGCGCGATCACGATCACCTGTCTGCTGCTTTTCATGGGCGCGATGGGCAAGTCGGCGCAGTTCCTGCTGCACACCTGGCTTCCGGACGCCATGGAAGGCCCGACCCCGGTTTCGGCTCTCATTCACGCCGCTACCATGGTTACCGCGGGCGTGTTCATGGTCGCCCGCATGTCGCCGATCTTTGAACTGTCGCAGACCGCTCTTCTGGTCGTGACCATCATCGGCGCCACCACTGCTTTCTTTGCGGCAACGGTCGCTCTCGTGCAGAACGACATCAAGCGTGTGATCGCCTATTCGACCTGTTCGCAGCTCGGCTATATGTTCGCAGCGCTCGGTGTAGGTGCCTATGGCGCCGCCGTGTTCCACCTGTTCACGCACGCTTTCTTCAAGGCGCTTCTGTTCCTCTGCGCCGGTTCGGTTATCCATGCCGTTTCGGAAGAGCAGGACATGCGTCGCATGGGCGGCCTGCGCAAGCTGATCCCCATCACCTACTGGATGATGGTCATCGGTACGGTTGCCATTACGGGGCTCGGTATTCCGGGCACGATAATCGGCACCGCCGGTTTCTTCTCCAAGGATGCGATCATCGAATCCGTCTTCGCTTCGCACAGTGCTGCCAGCGGCTACGCTTCGACGCTTCTCATCGTTGCAGCGCTCTTCACGAGCTTCTATTCATGGCGTCTGATTTTCATGACCTTCCACGGCAAGCCGCGCGCTTCGGCGGAAGTCATGCATCATGTCCATGAATCGCCAGCCGTCATGTTCGTTCCGCTGCTGATCCTTGGCGTCGGTGCACTCTTTGCCGGTGTCGTGTTCAAGGAACTCTTCTTTGGCCACGAATATGCCGAATTCTGGAAGGGCGCGCTGTTCACTTCGGCTGCCAACCAGATACTTGAGGAATACCACCATGTTCCTCTGTGGGTTAAGCTGTCGCCGTTCATCTCGATGGTTCTCGGTTTCATCGTCGCCTGGATCTTCTACATCCGCTCGCCGGAAACGCCGAAGGCGCTGGCTGCCCGTCATCGTGGCCTCTACCAATTCCTTCTCAACAAGTGGTACTTCGACGAACTGTACGATTTCCTCTTCGTACGTCCAGCTCGCTGGCTTGGCCGCTTGTTCTGGAAGGGTGGCGACGGCTGGCTTATTGACGGCTTCGGCCCGGATGGCATCTCGGCTCGCGTGCTCGATGTCACCAACCGCGTCGTCAAGATGCAGTCCGGATACCTTTATCACTACGCATTCGCGATGCTGATCGGCGTCGCCGCGCTCGTCACTTGGATGATGCTCGGGAGCTCTTTCTGATGACCGACTGGCCAATTCTCTCAACGGTCACGTTTCTGCCGCTTGTCGGCGCGTTACTGATCCTTCTGATCAAGGACGACAGCGAGGCTTCGCGTCGCAATATCCGCAATGTCGCGCTGATGACGACGATATTCGTCTTCATCTTGTCGCTCGTCATCTGGGCAGGGTTCGATAATTCGAACCCCGGCTTCCAGATGGTCGAACAGATCGACTGGATGGGTGGCGGCATCAGCTACCACATGGGCGTGGACGGTATCTCCGTCCTGTTCGTGGTGCTGTCGGCTTTCCTCATGCCCTTCTGCATTCTCGCAAGCTGGATATCGGTGGAAAAGCGCGTCAAGGAATACATGATCGCGTTCCTCATTCTGGAAACGCTGATGATCGGCGTGTTCTGCGCGCTCGACCTGTTCCTGTTCTACGTGTTCTTCGAAGCAAGCCTTATCCCGATGTTCATCATCATCGGCGTGTGGGGCGGCAAGCGTCGCGTCTATGCGAGCCTGAAATTCTTCCTCTACACGCTTCTGGGCTCGGTTCTGATGCTCATCGCCATCATGGCCATGTACTGGCAGGCTGGCACGATGAACATCGTGGAACTGCAGAAGTACAGCTTCCCTGCTGGGATGCAGACATGGTTATGGCTCGCCTTCTTCGCGTCCTTTGCCGTGAAGATGCCGATGTGGCCGGTCCATACCTGGTTGCCGGATGCGCACGTTGAAGCGCCGACGGCAGGCTCGGTCATTCTGGCCGGTATCCTGCTGAAGCTCGGTGGGTACGGCTTCCTGCGCTTCTCGCTGCCGATGTTCCCGCTGGCGTCCGCCGATTTCGCTCCGCTGATCTTCACGCTGTCGGTCATAGCCATCATCTACACGTCTCTGGTCGCTCTGGTTCAGGAAGATATCAAGAAGCTGATCGCCTATTCGTCGGTTGCCCACATGGCCTATGTGACCATGGGTATTTTTGCCGCGAACGAGCAGGGCATCCAGGGCGCCATCTTCCAGATGCTGTCGCACGGTATCGTGTCGGGCGCGCTCTTCCTCTGCGTTGGCGTGATCTATGACCGCATGCATACCCGTGAAATTGCGGCGTTCGGCGGTCTGGTGAACAACATGCCGAAATATGCGGTGGCCTTCCTCATCTTCACGATGGCGAATGTGGGCCTTCCGGGTACTTCGGGCTTCATCGGTGAATTCCTGACGCTGTTCGGTGTGTTCCGGGTCAATACCTGGGTGGCACTGTTCGCAACCACGGGCGTCATCCTCTCGGCGGCTTATGCGCTCTGGCTCTACCGTCAGGTAGTCTTCGGCGCATTGACGAAGGAAAGCCTGAAGGCGCTCCTCGACTTGAGCCCACGTGAGAAGATCATTCTCTACCCGCTTGTGGCGCTCACCATCTTCTTCGGTGTGTATCCGACCCCGGTCTTCGACGTGACCGCCGGTGCCGTGAACGCCCTGGTCCAACATTACGACGCAGCACTCGCGGGCACCGCGAGCGCCGTGCTGGCACAGTAAGAAATAAAGGCGTAGGTCATGCAGACTGATCTGATAGCTCATCTGACCCTTGCAGCACCGGAGGTTCTCCTTGCTGTAGGCGCCTTGGCACTGCTCATGATTGGCGTGTTCTCCGGCGAACGGGCGACCACGCTCGTCAACGGATTATCCGTCGCGGTGCTTATTGCAGCGCTGGCTCTGGTGGTCCTTTTCCCAACGAATGGCGCCGCATTCGGCGGTGCCATCGTCAATGACAGCTTCAGCCGCTTCATGAAGGTGCTGACGCTGATCGGCTCCATCGTGACGCTGATCATGTCGGTCGGCTTCGCCAAGGCGGAGAAGTTCGACAAGTTCGAGTTCCCGGTCCTGATCGTGATTTCCACGCTCGGCATGTTGCTGATGGTTTCAGCATCCAACATGCTGTCGCTCTATCTCGGTCTGGAACTGCAATCGCTGGCGCTCTACGTTCTGGCAGCGTTCAACCGCGATAGCGTCCGTTCGACGGAAGCTGGCCTGAAATACTTCGTTCTCGGTTCGCTTTCCTCGGGCATGCTGCTTTACGGCATTTCGCTCGTCTACGGTTACACCGGCCACATTGGCTTTACCGAAATCGCCCATGCCGTCTCCGGCGGTCAGCGCGAACTCGGTCTGGTCTTCGGTCTTGTCTTCATTCTGGCCGGTCTGGCATTCAAGATTTCTGCCGTTCCGTTCCACATGTGGACGCCGGACGTCTATGAAGGCGCGCCGACCCCGGTAACGGCGTTCTTTGCCGCCGCCCCGAAGATGGCTGCCATGGCGCTCATCATCCGCGTCGTCTCGGAAGCCTTTGCTCCGGTCACCCATGACTGGCAGCAGGTCGTGATTTTCATCGCGCTTGCGTCGATGGTGCTCGGTGCGTTTGCCGCCATCGGCCAGCGTAACATCAAGCGCCTGATGGCTTATTCCTCGATCAGCCATATGGGCTATGCGCTCGTTGGTCTGGCCGCCGGAACGGTGATCGGCGTGAAGGGCGTGATGATCTACATGGCAATCTACCTTGCCATGACGCTCGGCACCTTCGCGTTCATTCTCGCAATGCGCACCAAGGACGGCAATGTGGAGAGCATTGAGGATCTGGCCGGTCTGTCCCGCACCAATCCGGTGCTGGCAACGATCATGACCATCTTCCTGTTCTCGCTCGCTGGCATCCCGCCGCTCGCCGGTTTCTTCGGCAAGTGGTACACCTTCCTTGCTGCCGTCGAAGCAGGCCTCTATCCGCTTGCCATCATCGGTATCGTGGCTTCGGTCGTGGGCGCGTTCTATTACCTGCGCATGATCAAGATCATGTGGTTCGATGAGCCGACGGGTGGTTTCGTTCCGGTCGCAGGCGAGCTTCGTCTCGTTCTCGGCGTAACGGGTGCTTTCGTGCTCTTCTACGTCTTCCTTGCTGGTCCGATCGGCGGATTTGCCGAAGCCGCAGCCAAGACGTTTTTCTGATTGATGCAAAAGGCGGAAGCATAAATGAGTTTTGCGCTTTCGCCTGTTGCGGCAAATGAGGGCTACCGTCTCGAAACTTTCGAGATGGTAGGTTCCACCAATGCGGTTGCTCTGGAACGGGCAGCCAGCGGTGATCCGGGCAAGCTCTGGCTTGTTACGAAGAAGCAGGAAAGCGGTCGCGGAAGACGGGGCCGTTCCTGGTCTACGCCGGAAGGCAATCTTGCCTCCACGCTGCTTCTTGTTGAATCCTATGAAATGAAGACGGCGGCAACGCTTGGTTTTGTTGCCGGTTTGTCGCTTGCCGATGCACTTGATGCAGTATTCGCTGCGACGGGGCCTGCCGTGCCGCCGACAATCGGCCTGAAATGGCCGAATGACGTGCTGGTCAATGGCGCGAAACTCACCGGCATCCTGCTTGAATCGTCCATTCTGGCGAAGAATTTGTTCGCCGTTGCCATCGGTATCGGGACCAATGTGGTCGCCTTTCCCGATGACCTGCCTTATGCAGCAACGTCGTTGCAGGCTCTCGGCAGCAAATGCGATGCCGAGACTTTGTTCGCAGCCTTGTCGGATGCCTGGTCGGTCAACTATCGCGTCTGGAATGAAGGGCGCGGTCTCGACGATATTCGCAAGCGCTGGCTGCAGCGCGCGCATGGCCTTGGCCAGAATGTAACCATGCAGGTTGAAGGCCGTATCATCGAAGGTCGTTTTGAGACAATCGATGAGGCATGCCGTTTTGTTATTCGCGAGGACGAAGGTTCGCGAGTTGCGGTAACGGCTGGCGATGTCTATTTCGGAACTGCTGCTACAATACGCAAATAATTGCTTTGTTTTGTCTTGCTAGGGTTGCAACAGGATAACTTTAGGTCCAGTTGATGCCGCAAGGCGGGATTAATCACAGAGGAAATTTCATGGCCCGATCCAATACTACTGAACTCGTCTTTCTGCCGCTTGGCGGCGTAGGCGAAATCGGCATGAATTTGGCCATGTACGGCTTTGGTCCTGCGGACAACCGTGAATGGCTGGTCGTGGATATGGGCGTGAGCTTCGCGGGGCCAGAACAGCCGGGCGCTGATCTCATTCTCCCGGATATACGTTATCTCGAGGCGGAAAAGCATAATCTGCGTGGCATCGTGATCACCCATGCGCATGAAGACCATTTCGGTGCTTTGCTCGATCTATGGCCGCGCCTGAAGGTTCCGGTTTATGCGACGCCATTCACCGCCGGTCTGCTTGAAGCCAAGCGACAGTCGGAACACGGCGCCCCCGAAATCCCAATCACGATCTACAAGGCAGGCGAGAAATTCGAAGTCGGGCCTTTCAAGCTTGAAGCTGTCGCGGTAACGCACTCCATTCCCGAGCCGGTTTCTCTGGCCATTACGACCCCGCTCGGCACGGTCGTGCATACGGGTGACTGGAAGATGGACCCGGAACCATCGCTCGGACCGGTTATCGATGAGGCGCGTTTCCGCGCTATCGGTGATGCAGGCGTTCTGGCGCTGATCTGCGATTCCACTAATGCGTTGCGCGAGGGCGAGTCTCCTTCGGAACGTCAGGTGGGCGAGAGCCTGCGCGAGTTGATTGAAAATGCGCGCGGTCGTGTGGCTATCACCACTTTCTCTTCCAATGTCGGTCGTATCCGGTCGATTACCGAAGCAGCACGCGATGCTGGCCGTCAGGTGCTGGTGGTTGGCCGTTCGATGAAACGCGCCATCTCAGTCGCAACTGAGCTTGGCTATATGGAAGGCTTGCCGGAATATCTCAGCGAAGAAGACTATGGCTATATTCCGCGTGAGAACGTGGTGATGATCCTGACCGGCAGTCAGGGCGAGCCGCGCGCGGCACTCGCCAAGCTGGCACGTGACGAAATGCGCAGCCTCGCGCTGACGGCGGGCGATACAGTCATCTATTCGTCCCGCGCCATTCCGGGCAATGAAAAATCCATTCTGGATATCAAGAACCGTCTGATCGATCGCGGCATCAAGATCATCGGCGATGAAGATGCTCTGGTTCACGTGTCGGGCCATCCACGGCGCAATGAATTGCGTCGCATGTATTCGTGGGTTCGTCCGCAAATTCTGGTGCCGGTGCATGGCGAGGCTGCCCATCTGGTTGCCCAGGGGTCGCTCGGCGCGATGGAGGGCATCGAGCAGGTTGCGCAGGTACGTGACGGCGACATGTTGCGTCTGGCTCCCGGCAAGGCCGAGATTATCGACGAAGCGCCGGTGGGCCGGATCTACAAGGACGGCAAGCTGATCGGCGACGAGGAGGAAATCGGCATGGTCGAGCGCCGCAAGCTCGCTTATGTCGGTCATGTCGCTGTTTCGGTACTGCTGGACCGTGAGCACAAGATCATCGATGAGCCCGACCTCGTGACTTTCGGCGTGCCGGAAGAAAACGCGCAGGGCGACCTGTTGGAAGACATCCTGCTGGATGCAGCCATCGAGGCAATCGATAGTATCCCGCGCGTTCGCCGCAAGGATATCGAGCTTGTCCGGGAGTCCGTGCGCCGTGCCGTTCGCGCTGCGGCAAATGAAGCATGGGGCAAAAAGCCGGTGGTGACCGTATTCGTGAATAGGATACGGTAGTCATACGGATTGCAAAATGACCGGCATGGGAGGTGCTGATGCTCGAACGCTTGAACCACGTGGCGATTGCCGTTCCGGATATCGATGCCGCTGCAGCGCTTTATCGCGGCAAGCTCGGTGCGAGAGTCACCGAGCCGCAGGCACTGCCTGAACATGGCGTAACCGTGGTTTTCATCGACGTCGGCAACACCAAGATCGAATTGCTGGAACCGTTGGGTGAGGGGTCGCCGATTGCGGCGTTTCTGGAAAAGAATCCTTCCGGTGGGATGCACCATCTGTGCTATGAGGTTGCGGACATAATTGCCGCTCGCGACCGCCTCAAGGCGGAGGGTGCACGTATTCTTGGAGATGGCGAACCGAAGACCGGCGCCCATGGCAAGCCGGTTCTGTTCCTGCATCCCAAGGATTTCAACGGCACACTGATCGAACTGGAAGAGGTGTAATCATGTCTCTGGTTTCAGGAATCGCGATTTACTTCATCATCTGGTGGACGACGCTGTTTGCGCTGCTGCCGGTTGGCTTGCGCACGCAGGCTGAAGAAAACGAAGTGACTTTGGGCACGGTGGCCAGCGCTCCGGCAAAACCACGCATCGGTCGTGCCTTTCTGCGGACGACCATCGTCGCAACACTCATCTTCCTGCTCTATTATTATGTGACGCAGATCAGCGGTTTCGGCCTCGACGATATCCCGCATTTCTTCCCGGATCTGACCTGAGCATTCGTTCACGTTCCAACATGAATTTTTGAGGCTGCCTAAATTATAGGCAGTCTTTCTTTTGTATAAAGAAAAGTGGACACGCCTACCATAGGCTGCATAAGATATCGAGCTTGTTGGCGTAACGTATTGAATTTACGACACAGCACAACCCGGCGTCATTTGTGACAGCGATACCGTTCCCTGATCAATGTTCTTCATATAAATCGATTTATACTTAAGTGAAATTTAATACTTGAATGCGCAGAGGGCGCTGCGATAAATCCCACAAAATCAATGTGTTATTGCAAGCTATAAAATAGGGAAACTGCGGAAAGCATGGAGGTGCTGCAAGTTCAAAAAAAAAGCAAGGCTTTCGCCTTGCTAATCAAATACGCGTTCGATCCGTTTCCATTTGACTGGCGGCTGCGAAAGTCGCGCCTGGATCCATCCTCCCAAGACTTTGACCGCGTGAAACCAACGGTTTTATTCCGTTGTTGCTCTTATGCTGAAAAAAATAGCGAACTGCACAGCTTTTGTCACGAAAAATCTTCTATGGCGTCATATTTCTTTCGCAAATTTTCCCGAATGAGAGTGATATATCTGTAATATATTGAATTTGAATGTGAATCCGGAAGCCGCATTTCGCGTCTCTGGTTCTTTCGACAGGCGATCATGGTTGTGGATGGGGAAATCCGCTATCGCGAAAGCTTTTTCAAGCGGGTTTCCAACCGGTGTATAACCCGGTAATAAACCGACAAATATGCTTAATTTTTGCCTGATTCTTGAAGCACTCAGGCATTCCCTCTTGATTGGTGGTTACGATGCGTCTGTCGCGGTATTTTTTGCCTATTCTGAAGGAAAACCCCAAGGAGGCGGAAATTGTCTCCCACAG
The DNA here is from genome assembly GCF_038433355.1 of Brucella cytisi. Lineage (NCBI taxonomy): Bacteria > Pseudomonadati > Pseudomonadota > Alphaproteobacteria > Hyphomicrobiales > Brucellaceae > Brucella > Brucella cytisi. The sequence continues at coordinate 10,520 of NZ_JBCAUP010000026.1, read as the reverse complement.
GCTGATGCTGCGCTCGGGCATGATCCGTCAACAGTCGGCCGGCATCTATGCCTGGCTGCCGCTCGGTCTGAAGGTTCTCAACAAGGTCTGCGATATCATTCGCGAGGAGCAGAACCGCGCGGGCGCCAATGAAATCCTGATGCCGACCATCCAGTCAGCCGATCTGTGGCGCGAAAGCGGCCGCTACGATGCCTATGGCAAGGAAATGCTGCGCATTCAGGACCGCCAGGAGCGGGATATGCTCTTCGGCCCGACCAACGAGGAAATGGTCACCGACATTTTTCGGTCCTACGTGCGCTCCTACAAGGATCTGCCGCTCAACCTCTATCACATCCAGTGGAAGTTCCGTGACGAAGTGCGCCCGCGTTTCGGCGTCATGCGTTCGCGTGAGTTCCTGATGAAGGATGCCTATTCGTTCGACCTCGATTATGAGGGCGCGAAAATGGCTTACTACCGCATGTTCGTGTCCTATCTGCGCACTTTTGCGCGGGTTGGCTTGCAGGCCATCCCGATGCGCGCCGATACGGGACCGATTGGCGGCGACCTCAGCCACGAATTCATCATTCTGGCAGAAACCGGCGAAAGCCAGGTTTTCTGCGACAAGGCTTATCTTGATCTCGCCGTGCCGGGCGCGGACACTGATTTCCGCAACGATGCGCAACTGACCGATATCGTCAATCGCTGGACGACGCCTTATGCGGCGACCGACGAAATGCATGATGAGGCCGACTGGGCCAGGGTAAAGCCGGAGGATCAGGTTTCGGCACGCGGCATCGAAGTCGGCCACATCTTCCATTTCGGCACGAAATATTCCGAACCGATGGGCGCGAAAGTGCAGGGCCCGGATGGCAAGGAACATCTGGTGTCGATGGGTTCTTATGGCATCGGCCCGTCGCGCCTCGTCGCGGCTGCGATCGAAGCCTTCCACGATGACGCAGGCATCATCTGGCCGAAGGCTATCGCGCCGTTCGGTGCCGGTATCGTCAACATGAAGCCGGGCGACGAAGGCTGCGACGCTGTAAGCGAGAAGATCTACGAAGCGTTGACCAATGCAGGCGTCGATCCGCTGCTCGACGACACGGATGACCGTCCGGGCGCAAAGTTTGCCACAATGGACCTGATCGGCCTGCCGACGCAGGTGATCGTTGGCCCGCGTGGCGTTGCTGCCGGTGAAGTCGAAATCAAGGATCGCAAGACCGGCGAACGCAAGAACCTGAGCGTTGAAGCTGCGATCAACCTGTTAACGGCAGAAGCATGAGCACCGCGGCGGCAGCAAAATCCGGGGACAAGACAAAGGTAGCTCAAAAGGCTCCGAAGTCGGGTCCTTTCTCGGCTTTCGAACGCATGATCGCATGGCGATATCTGCGAGCGCGCCGCCGCGAGACTTTTATCTCGGTCATTGCCGGGTTTTCTTTCACCGGCATCATGCTGGGCGTGGCGACCCTCATCATCGTCATGGCGGTGATGAATGGCTTCCGTGCCGAGCTTCTGACACGAATTCTCGGCATCAATGGCCATCTCATCATGCAGCCGATTGATCGTCCGCTGGATGATTATGCCAGCCTTATCAAGCGGATCGATGGTATCTCCGGCATCAGGTTCGCCATTCCCGTGGTGGAAGGGCAGGCGCTTGTCCAGGGGAATATCGGCGCAGGAATGGGTGCACTGGTGCGCGGTCTTCGTGAGGAGGATCTCGACAAGCTCAAGCTCGTCTCCGGCAATATTCGCCAGGGCACGCTCCAGGGCTTCGATCAGGGCGGCGGCGTCGCCATCGGAACCCGCATGGCCGAAAATCTCGGCCTTTCAATCGGCGATACGCTACGGGTGATTTCGCCAGATGGCGATGTGACCCCGTTCGGCGTCAATCCGCGCGTGAAGGCCTATCCGATTGTCGCGATCTTCGAGATCGGCATGTCGGAATACGACTCGTCGATTGTCATGATGCCGCTTTCCGAAGCGCAGCTTTTCTTCAATCAGGAAGGCAAGGTGCAATCGCTTGAAATCTTTGTCGATAATCCCGACAAGGTGGATGCGATGCGCGCGCCGGTGGAAGAGGCAGCGGGACGCCAGCTCTCGCTCGTCGACTGGCGCCAGCGTAACCAGACGTTCTTCTCTGCGCTGGAAGTCGAGCGCAATGTCATGTTCATGATCCTGACGCTGATCGTGCTCGTTGCGGCGCTGAACATCATTTCCGGCCTTATCATGCTGGTGAAGGACAAGGGGCACGATATTGCGATCCTGCGAACCATGGGCGCAACCCGTGGCGCCGTAATGCGCATATTCCTGATGACGGGTGCTGCCATCGGCGTCACCGGCACGATAGCCGGTGTTGTTCTGGGCGTTGTCGTCTGCCTCAATGTCGAGCGCCTGCGGGAGTTCTTCTCGTGGCTCTCGGGAACTATGCTCTTCAACCCGGAACTTTACTTCCTGAGCCAGTTGCCTGCGAAGATGGACCCCGGCGAAACGATTTCCGTTATCGTCATGGCTCTGGTGCTTTCATTCATTGCCACCATTTTCCCGGCCTGGCGCGCTGCCAAGCTCGATCCGGTCGAAGCATTGAGGTACGAATAAATGGCGGCTGAAATCATCATGCGGCTGGAACGTGTCGGCCGCGCCTATAAGGAAGCCGACCGCGAACTGGTCATTCTGAAGGATGCCGATTTCACACTTCGTCGTGGGGAAATGGTTGCGCTTGTCGCGCCATCGGGCGCGGGCAAGTCGACATTGCTGCACACGGCAGGCCTGCTGGAGCGTCCTGACAACGGAGACGTTTTCTTGGATGGGCGTTCCTGCAGCAAATTGTCCGATGATGAGCGCACGGCTGTGCGCCGCAACGACGTCGGTTTCGTTTATCAGTTCCACCATCTTCTGCCGGAATTTTCTGCGCTGGAGAATGTGATGATGCCGCAGATGATCCGCGGCCTGTCCAGGAAGGCCGCAGCAGAGCGTGCGCAGCAGCTTCTTGAGTATATGAAGATCGGCAAGCGCGCTTCGCATCGCCCGTCGGAACTTTCCGGCGGTGAACAACAGCGCGTCGCTATTGCCCGCGCCGTTGCCAACGCGCCGCTCGTTCTTCTGGCGGATGAACCGACCGGCAACCTTGATCCGACGACATCGTCTTACGTCTTCGGAGCTCTTGAGGCCCTCGTGCGTCAGTCGGGGCTTGCGGCTCTGATCGCGACCCATAATCACGAACTCGCCCGCCGCATGGACCGGCGCGTCACGCTGAAGGACGGCAAGGTCATCGATCTGTAAGCCTTTCAGGTCACAGCAGCACCTCATCATCAGGAGCCGACACAGGTGGCGTCTCGAAGGGCGAGGTGCGTCTCTGCCTGAACATGACGCTTTCGTTCCCCGCTCACGCAGCCAACGTCTGCGGTTGTATATTCACTATTCGTAAACCCTAAAATGAATGACGGGCTAGAACGGGTGTTGACTTTGGAACAAAAATAGAACAAAAAATAAACATACGTGAACACAGAGGAGTTTCCAACATGACCGATCTCGTCCACGACGTTCTGTCTTTCATTTCGGTAAGCCTGTTTATTGCAACTTTCGCCATCTGGGTGAGTGCGATCTGAAGGAAATAGAGCATGTCTCCCAAAAGTGGGAACCGGTTTTGGGATATAGACATGCGTGAAAACGATAGGGCATTTCCGATGACTCCGGAAAAATTGGAGATGCTCTGGCTGGTTCTTGTGAACCCGCTGCAAGGTGGCGATAGTCTTACTGGACATCGCCATATCATTCCCCGAAACTGATGCTATCAGGCGACAGAGTCGCCAGCCGCGATGGGCCATGCGTGTGGCCCATCTTGCAAGCAATGTGCTATCAGGCGGCTACTGCATCGGCCCGAAAATCGGAATCGGTTTTCGGAAAGCGTGATGCTTGGATTTAGAGCGCCGGATGTATGTCCATCCGGGCGGCTCAGCAGATGATCGGGGTCGATGGAATGAGTGATGCAGCAGCAGGCAATGCAGCAAAAGACGGTGCTTTGACGCCACGTTTTGTGCACCTGCGGGTACACTCGGCCTATTCCTTGCTGGAAGGCGCATTGCCGCTCGGCAAGATCATCAAACAGGCGATTGCCGACGAGGCGCCGGCTATCGCAGTCACCGACACCAACAATCTGTTCGGTGCGCTTGAATTTGCGCAGAAGGCATCGAAAGACGGGCTGCAACCCATCATCGGTTGTCAGGTCGATATAGCCTTCGGCGATCACAATGATAATGGCCGCAGCGTCAATCGCCGTGTCGCGCTGGACCTCGCTCCAGTTGTGCTGCTGGCGGCAACGGAAGAGGGCTATGCGAATATCGTGCGGCTCGTCAGTCGCGCGTTTCTGGAAACACCGGCAGGTGATCCGGTGCATGTCGAAGCAAGCTGGCTGCCACCATTGTCGAAAGACGTCATTGTTCTTTCCGGCGGCGCATTGGGACCAATCGGTCGCGCTTTTGCCGCTGACCGTCCCGACAGGGCAGAGGCACGGCTTGCTTTCCTGCGTGAAGCATTTGGCGATCGGCTTTATGTCGAATTGCAGCGTCAGGCAGGTTACGACCGTGCGCTGGAAGCAAAGACCGTCGCACTTGCCTATGAGATGGATCTGCCTCTGGTCGCCACCAATGAGGCATTCTTTCTCAAGGCAGAAGACTTCGAGGCCCACGATGCGCTTCTTGCCATCGCGGAAGGCCAGATTCTCTCAAACGATGACCGCCGCCGCCTGACGCCGGACCATCACATGAAAAGCCGTGCGGAAATGGCTGCGCTTTTTGCCGATCTGCCAGAAGCGCTCGACAACACCGTCGAAATTGCAGAGCGTTGCAGCTGGTACACGCAGACCCGTGCACCGATCCTGCCACGGTTTACCGGCGAATCCGATGATGCGGAGGCCGCCGTTCAGGAGGAAGCCGACGAACTGGCGCGGCAGGCCCGCGAAGGCCTGAAGATGCGCCTGGAGACCGTCGGTCTCGCAGAAGGCTACACGACAGAACAATATGCCGAACGCCTCGAATACGAGATCGGCATCATCACCCGCATGAAATTCCCGGGCTACTTCCTGATCGTTGCGGACTTTATCAAATGGGCCAAAGCCCATGGCATTCCGGTCGGGCCGGGCCGTGGCTCGGGTGCCGGTTCGCTTGTCGCCTATGCGTTGACGATTACCGACGTCGATCCTTTGCGGTTCTCGCTGCTTTTCGAACGCTTCCTCAACCCGGATCGCGTTTCGATGCCCGACTTCGATATCGACTTCTGTCAGGACCGCCGTGAAGAGGTGATCCGCTATGTGCAGGGAAAGTACGGGCGGGATCAGGTAGCCCAGATCATCACATTCGGAACCCTGCAGGCACGCGCTGTGCTGCGCGATGTCGGTCGCGTTCTGGAAATGCCTTACGGGCAGGTCGATCGTCTCTGCAAGCTGGTGCCGCAAAACCCGGCCAATCCGGTATCACTGGCACAAGCCATCGACACAGAACCGAAGATCAATGAGGAGCGCGAGAAAGAGCCGGTGGTTGGAAGGCTGCTGGATATGGCGCTCAAGCTTGAAGGGCTTTACCGCCACGCCTCCACCCACGCCGCCGGTATCGTGATCGGTGACCGTCCGCTGTCGGAACTGGTCCCCATGTATCGCGATCCGCGTTCCGACATGCCCGTCACCCAGTTCAACATGAAATGGGTGGAGCAGGCGGGACTGGTCAAGTTCGACTTTCTTGGTCTCAAGACGCTGACCGTCCTTGAAACGGCGGTCAAACTGGTGGCGCGGAAGGGCGTTGAGATTGACCTATCCCATGTGCCGCTCGACGACGAACTGACCTATGAGATGTTGTCGCGCGGCGAAACCGTCGGCGTGTTCCAGGTGGAAAGTGCGGGTATGCGCAAGGCGCTGCTTGGTATGCGCCCGGACCGGATCGAAGATATCATCGCGCTTGTGGCGCTTTATCGTCCCGGTCCGATGGAGAACATCCCGACTTATAATGCGCGCAAGAACGGTGAGGAGGAAATAGCCTCTATTCACCCGAAGATCGATCACCTGATCAAGGAAACGCAGGGCGTTATCGTCTATCAGGAACAGGTGATGCAGATCGCACAGGTGCTTTCCGGCTATTCGCTCGGTGAAGCTGACCTTTTGCGTCGCGCCATGGGCAAGAAAATCCGCGAGGAAATGGATAAGCAGCGCGTCCGCTTCGTGGATGGCGCGATTGAGGGCGGTGTCGACAAGGCGCAGGCCAACATGATCTTCGATCTGCTGGCCAAGTTCGCTGACTACGGCTTCAATAAGTCGCACGCCGCCGCCTATGCCATTGTGTCCTACCAGACGGCCTATATGAAGGCCCACTATCCAGTCGAGTTCATCGCGGCGTCGATGACCTACGATATGTCGAACACTGACAAGCTCAACGATTTCCGCCGCGAGGCGAACCGTTTGGGCATTGAGGTCGTGCCACCTTCGGTGATGACGTCCTTCCGTCCGTTTGAAGTCGGCGAAAAGCAGATTTTTTATTCGCTTGCCGCCATCAAGGGCGTCGGCGAGGCCGCCGTCGATCATATTGTCGATGTGCGCGCCGAGAAACCTTTTGAAAGCCTTGAGGATTTCTGCGAGCGGGTCGATCCGCGCATCGTCAACCGGCGCGTGCTGGAAAGTCTCATCAATGCCGGTGCGATGGATTGTTTCGGTCGTGAGCGCCCGGCCATGAGTGCGGGCATGGACCGCATCATGGGCTTTGCCCAGCGCACGCAGGAGAATGCCGCAAGCGGTCAGTCCGATATTTTTGGTTTGTCAGGCGCTCCGAAGGAAACGCTTATCCTGCCGCAGGCGGCTCCCTGGCTGCCATCGGAAATGCTGCATCGGGAGTTTCAGGCGGTCGGCTTCTATCTGTCGGCCCATCCGCTTGATGAATATCGCGATGTGCTAAACCGCATGCGTGTTCAAAGCTGGGCAGATTTTTCAGCAGCCGTGAAACGCGGCGCCAATGCCGGACGTCTGGCGGGCACCGTGACTGCTCGGCAAGAGCGCAAGACACGCACCGGCAACAAGATGGGCATTGTGCAATTGTCCGATGCCAGCGGCCAGTTCGAAGCGGTGCTGTTTTCAGAAGGGCTGGCGCAATATCGCGATCTTCTGGAGAGCGGCAAGTCGGTGGTGATCACGGTTCAGGCGGAAAACCGTCCTGAAGGTATCGGCTTGCGCATCCAGACGGTGCAGTCGCTCGAAGACGAGGCCTGCCGTATGCAGAAGGCCTTGCGGCTTTACCTGCGTTCGGCCGATGCGGTTCGTCATATCGCACCGCATTTCAACACGCGCGGCGACGGGCAGGTGAGCCTCATCGTCATCAAGGATAACGGTCAGCGTGAAGTCGAGATCGAGCTGCCGCATCGCTATCGCGTCAGTCCGCAGATCGCCAGCGCCATGAAAGCCATTCAGGGCGTCGTGGATGTGGAACTGGTGTGAGTGAGAGCGCATCCCGAAAAATGTGAAACGGTTTTCGGAAAAGATGCGCGCTCAAATTAAGGCAAAGCGGCAGTGAACCCGTTTTGCGTTCAGTTTGCGCAAAAAATCGGTGGTGATGTGCGTATTTCACCACCGATTTTGCGGCGAATGCCTGTCGAAAACATGGCGTTTTTGTGGTTGGCATCAGTAGGCGGCTGTGAAACGCTTGCGAATGTGCTGGCTTTTTTCAGCTTCATCCAGAATGGCGACGGCCAGATCAGCAACTGAAATCTTGCTTTCACCCTTGTCGTCGAAAACCGGTTCGTCGCCGCCGAGACGATACTTTCCGGTGCGTTCGCCCGGCTGAAGAATAGTCGCCGGTGACACGAATGACCATTCCAGTTCTTTCTCACCGCGCAGGTCGTCGAGTGCCTGACGGGCGCCGAGTGCGCCTTCCTTCCATTCCGCAGGGAACTCCGGCGAGTCGACCAACTGGTTACCATTGATCGAAAGGCTACCTGCGCCGCCGACTGCTATAAGACGCTTGATGCCTGCTTTTTTGGTGGCTTCCGTGATGGAACGGCTGCCGTTGATGTGCTTTTCGCGGATGTCCTTGTCGCCCCAGCCCGGATTGTAGGCGGAAATCACGATGTCATGCCCTGCAAGCTGCTTTGCAAGCGCGTCGGTATTGAACACGTCGGCCTTTACCGCCGTCACATCAGGCAGTTTTTCGACTTTCTCCGGATGACGAACGAGTGCGGTAACCTCGCCGCCGCGTGCAGCAGCTTCCTTGAGGATTGCAGCGCCTACGAAACCCGTTGCGCCGATCAGTGCGATCTTGGTCATGGCATTCTCCTTTTTTCGACCTTCTCGTATCAAACGAATTAAGGTATGTTCCATAATCAGGTTATTTCTGATAACTACATATGTGATGCCATCATGCTTGTGAAGAACGCACTTTTACATGAGCAGGATACACCGAAGTAACCGCTTCAAAGGCAAGTGTTCAGAGATTCTCCGGTCGAATCAGAACGATGAAGCTGCTATAACTAATTGTTTTTATGCATGTTATGACGTGTGGCTGATGCGTATTTCAGTGAAAACTCTCTAACTTTACCGATGGAGAAAACGCCGGTCTGCCAACCGGTTTTTGTGGAGAGAAAGATGACAATACCGACACGCCCAGACGGGAAAACACCTTTGCTTTCGTCGACACCTGCATTCGAGAACGATGGTGACGGTTCTTGCCCGATCCGTGAAGTGCTGGATCGGGTTGGCGACACGTGGAGCATTCTCGTCATTTTCAATCTTCAGGAAGGCTCGATGCGTTTCAATGCGTTGCGACGGACCATTGAGGGTATTTCACAGCGCATGCTGACCGTTACGCTACGATCGCTGGAGCGGGATGGCCTCGTGTCTCGACGTGTGCGCCCGACTTCTCCGCCCGAAGTGGAGTATTCGCTGACTGAACTTGGACATTCTCTTGCTGTGCCTATCGACGTGCTGGGGCAATGGGCCGTCAGGAACCGCGATCTTCTTCGCGACGCCCGCTCACGTTTTGATGGAAGCATTGAATAAAAAGGAACCGGCCTTAGTCCGTTTGCGTTTGTCTTTCAAACAGGAGAAGTCTGATGCCCGCGAAATCCCAGGCCCAACAGAAAGCTGCTGGCGCTGCGCTTGCTGCCAAACGCGGTGAAATCAAGAAAAGCGAACTCTTCGGTGCGTCGAAGGAAATGTATGAATCGATGACCGAGAAGGAACTGGAGGAATTTGCCGAAACAAAGCGCAAAGGCTTGCCGGAACACGTAGATGACAAGAAAAAACACTGAATAGAATTGGCGAGCGCCGTCGGGCACTCGCCGCATTGGCCAGATGGTTACTTGCCAGATTTGTTCGGAGCCAGCTCGATTGCTTTCAGCTTGCCATCGGTAATGCCACAGCGCAGCGTGACGCTATCCCATTTTGTTGATGCGCCTTTGGTGCGTGCTTCACCGGGAACCGAGATGACAGCCGAAACCTTGCGTGGGTCGCTGGTGCTGAATTTCCCAGACTTATCATTGGTTTCTGCCGAAGAGATGTCATCTTTGGTGAAGCCGAGACGATCATATTTTTTACTTTTCTTGACGTAATCATAAGCGCTGGCAACGCAATCGGCGATCTGTGGAGCCGCTTGCTGATCCTTCACGAGTGTCTGATAGTTGCCTGTAAAATCCTTCGATCTTTTCGCGACGGAATCTGCATTCGCGGCGGTGGTGAAGCCCAGTGCTAGAGCGTTTCCGTTTTTCTCTGAATCGAATGCGCTTCCCAAATCAGTTTTGTTCTGATTCACTGATGCTGGCTGGATGGAGGCCAGCGTTGGATGACCGCACCGATATCGAATGATCTTCGAGAGCGCGTTATTGCCGCCGTGCTGAGTGGCGAAAGCGTTCGTTCAGTGGCGACGCGGTTTGAAATTGCCGCATCTTCAGTCGTAAAATGGTCCCAGCGCCATCGTGCGACCGGATCGGTTCATCCCGGCAAGATGGGCGGCCACCGCAAGCGGATACTCGAACCGCATCGTGATATCATTGTGCAACGGCTCGCCGAGAACCCACACCTGACACTCCATGGCCTGAAGGCGGCGTTGACCGAGCGGGGTATTTCCGTCTCGCACAATACGATCTGGGAATTCATTCGCAGTGAAGGGCTGCGCTTCAAAAAAAACACTATTCGCCCTTGAGCAAGCTCGTGCCGACGTCGCTCGCAAAAGACAGCGCTGGAAGACCCTGCAAAATCACCTTGATCCCGAACGGCTGGTCTTCATTGATGAGACCTGGATCAAGACCAACATGTCGCCGATCAGAGGCTGGGGTCCAAAAGGCAAGCGACTGCGGGCATTTGCACCGCATGGCCACTGGCGCACGCTGACATTCCTGGGCGCTTTGAGAAACGATCAGCTTACAGCACCCTGTGTCTTCGACGGACCGATGAACGGCCAGTGTTTCCGCGCCTATGTCGAGCAGCAGTTGGTCCCGGTGCTCAAGCCAGGCGACATTGTCGTCATGGACAATCTCGGCAGCCATAAGTCGGCAACCATCCGTCAATTGATCAAAGCCGC
>NZ_JBCAUP010000025.1:0-87235 GCF_038433355.1 Brucella cytisi | reverse complement strand
TAGAGCGTTTCCGTTTTTCTCTGAATCGAATGCGCTTCCCAAATCAGTTTTGTTCTGATTCACTGATGCTGGCTGGATGGAGGCCAGCGTTGGATGACCGCACCGATATCGAATGATCTTCGAGAGCGCGTTATTGCCGCCGTGCTGAGTGGCGAAAGCGTTCGTTCAGTGGCGACGCGGTTTGAAATTGCCGCATCTTCAGTCGTAAAATGGTCCCAGCGCCATCGTGCGACCGGATCGGTTCATCCCGGCAAGATGGGCGGCCACCGCAAGCGGATACTCGAACCGCATCGTGATATCATTGTGCAACGGCTCGCCGAGAACCCACACCTGACACTCCATGGCCTGAAGGCGGCGTTGACCGAGCGGGGTATTTCCGTCTCGCACAATACGATCTGGGAATTCATTCGCAGTGAAGGGCTGCGCTTCAAAAAAAACACTATTCGCCCTTGAGCAAGCTCGTGCCGACGTCGCTCGCAAAAGACAGCGCTGGAAGACCCTGCAAAATCACCTTGATCCCGAACGGCTGGTCTTCATTGATGAGACCTGGATCAAGACCAACATGTCGCCGATCAGAGGCTGGGGTCCAAAAGGCAAGCGACTGCGGGCATTTGCACCGCATGGCCACTGGCGCACGCTGACATTCCTGGGCGCTTTGAGAAACGATCAGCTTACAGCACCCTGTGTCTTCGACGGACCGATGAACGGCCAGTGTTTCCGCGCCTATGTCGAGCAGCAGTTGGTCCCGGTGCTCAAGCCAGGCGACATTGTCGTCATGGACAATCTCGGCAGCCATAAGTCGGCAACCATCCGTCAATTGATCAAAGCCGCCGGTGCGCGCCTCTGGTTCCTGCCACCCTATTCGCCGGACCTCAATCCGATCGAACAAGCCTTTTCCAAGATCAAGCATTGGATGAGAAATGCACAAAAGCGCACCATCGAAGACACATGGCGTCATATCGGCAGGCTGGTCGAAACCATCCAGCCCGCCGAATGCCAAAACTATTTGGAAAACGCCGGATATGGTTCCGTTAAAAGGTGAAACGCTCTAAAGCGCTATTCAGCACGCAGGATCGCTCAACTCGAAGCTGTCGCCGCAGAGGGCGAGGCCGCGCTGTTGCAACCAGAGAAATGAAAGGTTTCGTGGCTCGCGCGCGCAGCCGACACGAGACCTGGCCTGCTCACCCCATTACTCCCCGGCAAAACCGGCCCACTATCCGACGTTAACAAACGGCCTTTGCTGTACACTCGCTGTTTTCAGCGCACCTGAGCAAGCCTCTATGAGAAAGCCCGCCTCAGCGAAAGACGGCTGCTGGGCGGGCTTTTCTGTAGTTTTGTCGCCAACTCTGTACTCATAGACGACAAAGGTAGGATGCGCCGATTTGGTTGACGAAATCTAAAGTCGCCAACACTTGCGTTCGGCTCTGATGGGATGGACGCCCCTCCGACGGCTTTCATGTGGCAGAATAGATGCGTTGAGTGCCATTGAGGTGGATGCGGCCATGGAAGAGATTACTACAGTTGGTTTGGAACTGGCGAAGAATGTCTTCAGGTCCACGGAAGTGACAGTGATGACGAGAGCAATTGTTGCCATTCTTCGCCAAACAGCCTGCTTGCACGGTGGCGATGGAAGCGTGTTCCAGCAGTCATCATTGGTGCCGAGAGATTGGGGCTCTGGGGTATACAGTTCGATTGATCCCGCCAGCTTATGTGAAGCCATTAGTGAAGCGGCCATCCGGCCAACGACGCGGTTCGTTCCGGTTAAGTCTGCTGAACGGCAGTCAAGAGCAATGCGCGCCCGCCAATGTCCAGACGCGGCGCACAAATATATTGACGTCGATTCAACCGTAAGGGAACACCGACGATTTATACTCGCTATCAATCAAGACTGCATTACGTGAGGCCAATCAAGTGGGCTCGCTACAGCCGACGACACTTGTCTCCTATGACGCTGAGTTTGCAAGTATCTTCGACACGCGGGTCAATGAAAATTATCCCGCTCCGCCTTAGTTCGCCATCAAAAACTGTTCTGCAACGCTGCGAATGCCAGCGCCGTCCAGCTTATAGTGCGCATAAAGATGAGTCGGCGGTGCAATGAGACTGTATTCGTCATAGATTCCGTGACGTTTGAGTTTGACTCCAGCGCCTTCATCGGCCAGAACCTCCGCCACAGCCGCACCAAGCCCGCCCAGAACGTTGTGTTCTTCGACCGTCATTATTTTCTTCGTGCGCGCAGCAGCAGAAAGAATAGTATCCCGGTCCAGGGGTTTGATCGAAGCCATATCGATCACCCCGACAGAGCGTCCATTGGCATTCATCGCACCGGCCGCTTCAAGCGCGCCGTGCACAGCCATACCGCAAGCAATGATCGTCAGCTCTTCCCCCTGGATGTGTTCGTGCGCCTTGCCGAACACGAATCTCGTATCCTTGTCGTAAACAACTGGATCGCGACCACGACCGATACGGAAATAGATCGGACGATCATGGTCGGCCGAGGCTCGAATGGCGGCTTCCAACTGGGCACCGTCTGCAGGCGAAACAACAGAGAGATCAGCAATCGAGCGCGTCGTCGCTATATCTTCGGTCGCGTGATGCGACGTCCCGTAAAAGCCCAGGGATATACCGGTGTGATGGCCGATCATTCGCACAGGCTGTGCGGAATAAGCAACGTCCATGCGGATCTGTTCGCAGGCGAGCAATGCGATGAAAGAAGCAAAAGTGGCAACAAACGGTGTGACGCCGCAGGTCGCAATACCAGCCGCAGCACTCACCATATTCTGTTCAGAAATGCCGAAGGAAATATATCGATCAGGGTAGACCGATGCGAAACGATTGAGGCCGTTCGAATATTGCAGATCGGCAGACCCTGCGACGACGTTGTGTCCAGCCCTCACGAGATCGATAAGGCCGTTCGATAGATGATCGAGGCCCGGATTGACTGCGTTCAAGCCGCGATACTGCCAGGAATTGGGGGAAAGGATGCGGCTCATGGTCAGATCTCCCGCGACTTGATTTCAGTGATAGCGGCGTCGGCATCCGACGGATCAAGGTAACCAAGATGCCAGCCCGGTTCGTTTTCCATATAAGATACGCCCCTGCCCTTGACCGTCCTGGCTATAATGCAACAAGGAACCTGGCGCTCGTTGTCGGCGCGTATTCGCCGCAGAAGTTCAGTTGTCGCTGCTACGTCATGCCCGTCAACGACATGGACTTCCCAACCGAAGGCACGCCACTTTTCATCCAAAGGCTCGATGGTCATGACGTCATCCACCTTGCCGTCCAGCTGATATCCGTTCCGGTCAATGATAGCGATCAGGTTGCGCGTCTTGTGATGGGCAGCACTGATGGCGGCTTCCCATACCTGGCCTTCCTGCATTTCCCCATCGCCCATCATACAGAAGACCTTGTAATCTTCGCCTGTCCATCGCTGCGCCAGGACCATACCAAGTCCATTGGAAAGCGCATGACCAATCGAACCGGATGAAAAATCCACACCGGGAACTTTACGCATATCGGGATGATCGCCGAGCGGGCTGCCAAGACGGGTATAGTTGTCGAGCCAGTCTTTCGGGAAAAAGTCGAGATCCGCATAGATCGGAAACAGACCAACCGCGGCGTGACCCTTACCAATTGTGAAACGATCCCGGGAAGCCCAATTCGGTTCGCCACGTCGGATACGCAAAACGTCGTAATAAAGTACGGCGAATATCTCCGCCGCAGAAAATACCGACGTGTAATGACCCGTTCTTGCGATCTCGATGAGACGAACGGTTTCAAGACGAATAAACTGTGCACGCTCCTTTAGCATTGCAACGATTTCATTCGACGGTTCGAAGCTGTTCGGTTTGGACACTCCTACTGTGCCAGTCGTCGAAGCCATTTTAAACTCCTGATTTGAATGTGAGAAGCGCTCCCCGCCCCTGCTCACCCCATTGCATCAATAAGGTCGGCTCCGGTTATGGCGCACTCGAGAATCCTGTTCAAAGTTGAGCCGGTGCCTACAAGAAGGTTCGTCCGTCACTCTCGTTCCAACCGATTAGAATTTGATCGCCCGCCGCCGGTCTCGTGGTGAAATCCAGAAGTGGCTTGCGTACCACCATCGTTTGCCCACGCCCCATATCCACCAGTGCACGCAAATGATCGCCAAGGTAAGTAGTGTCTATGACCGTTCCCTTGCACTGATTGGTCCGGCTTTGCGCCGCTGTGCCGATCACAAGATGCTCGGGTCGAACGGCTATCTTCACAGGGGTGCCGGTATTGGCAAACCTGGAGGAAAGATGCGCCGACACTGTCTGGCCGCAATCGAGACGGATGGTTCCACAACCCCGCTCATCCATCCCTTCCGATTGTCCGGAGATGATGTTGTTTTCACCAATAAAGCCCGCCACGAAGACATTTGCCGGCTGCTCGTATAACTCTTGCGGGCTGGCGATCTGAACGACCGAACCGCGCTCGAAAATGGCAATGCGGTCCGACATGGCAAGCGCTTCGGACTGGTCGTGCGTGACATAGACCATCGTAACACCCAAATCCCGATGAATTTGCTTGATTTCATACTGCATGTGTTCGCGCAGCGTCTTGTCTAGCGCTCCAAGCGGTTCGTCCATCAGAATCAGGCTCGGCTCAAAGACGAGAGCGCGAGCAAGTGCAACACGCTGCTGTTGCCCACCGGAAAGCTCGCTTGGTCGGCGGTTTTGCATTCCCTCCAGGCGAACCATCTCGATGGCTTTATCCACCTTGATCTGTATTTCGGGCTTGCTCATCTTTCGCATGCGCAGCGGATAAGCCAGATTTTGCGCTACCGTCATGTTGGGAAACAAAGCATAATTCTGAAAGACTACGCCGATGCCCCGGCGGTGCGGCGGCAAGTGTTCAATCGGCTTCCCCTTGACCAGAATATGACCTCGAGTGGGAGTTTCGAATCCGGCAAGCATCATCAGCGTTGTTGTTTTACCGGAACCGGACCCGCCGAGAAGAGTCAGAAACTCTCCCTGATTCACCGACAGGTTCAGGTTCTCGATAACAACGGTTCGTCCGTCATAGGTTTTCTGCACGCCGACGAATTCAACGATTTTGCCGGTTTCCATGAATGACCTTTCGTACGGCTGGTACATATTCTCTGGTTTTGCGTACCGGTGAGAAGTATTGTCTGCGCGGTATCAATCCCTGTAAGGCACTTCAGTTGCGAGCCACCCGTCTTCCTGTTTCTGCCAGTAAATATCGTGCAGTCGACGTGTTAGCGGACCGGGCTTGCCGTCACCTACTGTCTTGCCGTCAATTGTGGTCACCGGCATGATGCCACCAGCCGTACTGGTCATGAAGATTTCGTCTGCACCCACAACCTCATCAATGGCTACCGGACGGACCTCGCAACGTAATTGCAATTGCTCACACAGTTCCAGGACTGTGCGTCGGGTCATGCCTTCGAAAACACCACTCTCTGGTGTGCAGAGAACATTATTCTTGACAACGAACAGGTTGAAGCCCGCGCCTTCGGTGATGTTGCCGTCACCATCACGCAGGACGGCCACGAAAGCATCCCTGTCGTAGGCTTCAAAGATGCCCATTGTGAGGTCGAGCCAATGGAAGTTCTTGATGCGTGGGTCCACGGCCTGCGATGCAATACGATGAACCGAGCTGACAATCATGGGAACTCCCTGCCGGCGCTGATCGTCATTCGCAATCCAGACAAAAGGCGTGGCAAAAGCATAAAAACGCTGGGTACAAAGACGCGGATCACGGCTGCCAGCCGGTGGCATTCCCCGAGTGCATGTCATCTGTACATAGGAATCGCGCAAACCGCTCAAGCTGACGCATTCGATGAGGATTTCGGCGATCTGTTCATGCGTATAAGGGAGTGACATGCGAAGCCCGCGCATGGAGGCAAAGAACCGTTCGATATGGTCATCGAGACGGAAGAAGCGCCCTTTCCATACATGTGCGACGTCATAGGTGGCGTCGGAACGCACGAAGCCGCGATCAAGAATTGGAATACTAGCTTCGGCGACCGGCATGTAGCGGCCGTCAATGAATGCAACGCCTGCCTGTGGGTTAGGAATGTGGACATTGTTTTCTGTGGTCATATTATGCCTTTCCGAGATTTCTGGCATTGCGGTTCACGAGGAATAGCGCGGCGGTGAGGCTAAGGGTGGCGACGATCATGAGGAACGTTGCCATGGCAAGAATGGACGGTTCGATATTGTCGCGAAGTCCCTCGAACATTTTCAAGGGAAGCGTTCGTTGGCCGGGACCAGCAAGGAAGAGTGTCACGACGACTTCATCGAACGAGGTCATGAAAGCGAAGAGCGCTCCCGAGATGATACCCGGAGCAATGACCGGAACAAGGACCGTCATAAAGGCTTTGAAAGGTGAAGCGCCAAGACTTGCCGCAGCGCGCAGCAGTCCCATGTCGAAGCCTTGTAGAGTGGCGGTAACGGTGATCAGTACGAAAGGTGCGGATAGGACTGTATGCGCGATGATAACTCCAGGCATGCTGGCGGTGAGACCGAACTTAGCCATCAGGAAATACATTCCGAGCCCGCTGATGACAGGCGGAACGATCATTGGTGCGATGAGAAAGCCCAGGATCGCGGTTGGCATGGGCAAATCGCGGCGGGCAAAGGCGTATGCAGCCAGTGTACCCAGAATAGTTGCGGCAACAGTCGACACCGAACCGATGATCATACTGTTCCAGAGCGATGACAGCCATGGGCCATTCTCAAACACCCGCTCGTACCATTGTAGAGACACACCCGGCAGCGGATAGGAAAGAAAACTGCCGGAACTGAAGGATAGAGGGATAATAGCAATGAGTGGAACAACCAAAAAGAGTATCATAGCCACGCCAAAGCTGTAGTAGAGTGTCCGTATGATCCTTGCTTGACGATGATATGGCATTGGCGACCTCACTTTAGTCCCGCAAGCTGACGCACGCCCACCGTGCGGGCGGCAAGTGAGTAGACCGCAACCGTGCACAGCAACAGCACGATCCCAAGCGCGGACGCCATGCCCCAGTTGATGGTGGTGTTGGCAAAGAAGGCTATGAAATAGCCGAGCATCTGGTCGCGTGCACTGGCGACCAGCGAAGGTGTGATATAGTAGCCGGCTGTCACAATGAAGGTCAGCAGCACACCCGCTCCAACGCCCGGCAGCGTCATCGGCAAATAGACATTGAGAAAGCCACGGACCGGATGTGCCCCGAGAGAGGCAGAAGCCCGCATGAAATGAGGAGGAATGCCCTTCATTGTGGAGTAAAGAGGCAGGACCATGAAGGGCAGCATCATGTGGATCATCACAATATAAAGCCCGGTGGTGTTGAAGATCAGCTCCAGAGGCTGGCGGATCAGGCCGAGCCAGCCAAACAAGGAGTTGACAAGCCCCTCGCGTTGAAGCAGCACGATCCAGGCAGAGGTACGAGCCAATAGCGATGTCCAGAACGGCAACATCACAGCGATGATAAGCGCGATCGAAAGAAATCTCGGAGCGCTGACCATCAGATTGGCAAGCGGATAACCGAGCAGAGCGCAAACCAGAGTAACGACAGCTGCGGTCTTGAGCGTTCGAAAGAGGATATCGATATAGGTCCGCTGCTCTTGAGGCGCCTGTACCACATTACCGCCGTCATCGATGGCAAGGTCTACGGCGGCAAGCATGTAGTAAGGCGTGTAGGCAGGCGACGCTCGTTTCATGGCGTGCCAGTAGGCCGGCTCTTCCCACCTCTTGTCGATATCGGTCAGAAAACGGCGTGCCGCACCGTCCGCACCGAGATTGTCCGGCAGCTTACGCAACTTGCGAACGGTGCTGGTGAGTAGCGTTCGGTAACCGCTCTCCTCGTAGTTCAAGCGTCGGGCTGCCTCAGCGACGAGATTGCGCGGAGCACTGGAAATTTCATTCACGAAAGTCGTGAAGACAACATCCGGAGGCAACTCCGCTGAATCGCTCGCCGTCCAGCGGGACAATTCAGCCACGGTGTCTGGTAGAGCCTGCGTCAGCTCAACATTTTCAACCGCCTTATAGAGCATCATGCCGATCGGCAGCATAAATGTTATCAGTACATAGAACAGGAGTGGTGCCACCAGCAGTAAGGAGACCATGCGCCGCCGTCTGCCGGCACGCCCCCATTCCCGGCGAGTTGCCCTGGTCGTGGCGGTATCTTCATCGATCAAGGTCATCAGAACCATGCCTCCATGAACCATGCCGGCGGAAAACAGGCCGGCATGGCCTTTACCACTACCCAGACGGCTTACTGGGCAACCCAGCTGGCGAAACGTTCCGCCAGTTCCTCACCGTGATCAATCCAGAACTCGGAGTTGAAACGTACCGCGTTCTTGAGATTTTCTGGGGCAGACGGGAGTTTCGCCAACCGTTCCGAAGAAAGGGCTTCCATGGCTTTGATGTTGCTGACGCCGTAGGCGATACTGTTGGCAAAGGTTGTCTGTGGCTCTTTCGACATCATGAATTCAACGAAAGACGTTGCTTCATTGAGGTTCGGAGTGCCCTTCATGATGGCCCAGAACTCGGTCGAGTTTATCTGTCCGTCCCAGACGATCGCGAAGTCCTTCCCTTCTTTCTGGGCATTGTCGACGCGACCATTATAGGCCGTTGTCATGACGACATCGCCTGAAGAGAGCCATTCCTGCGGCTGGGCCCCACTCTCCCACCACTGGATGTGTGGCTTCAGTTCATCGAGCTTGGCGAAGGCTCTGTCCTGACCTTCCTTCGTGGCAATCACGCTGTAAACTTCCGATGGTGGCACGCCGTCTGCCATCAAGGCTACTTCCATGGTCAATTTCGCAGTCTTGCGCAAACCGCGCTTGCCCGGCCATTTTTCCACGTTCCAGAAATCGGCCCAGTTCCTGGGCCCATCCGTCAGCCTGGTCTTGTCATAGGTCAGAATATTGGCCCAGCTCAGAGCGCCAACAGCGCATTCCTTGAACTGACTGGGATCTATTTCATCCGCGTGGGATTTGTTCGACCAGTCAATATTCTCGAGCAGCCCCTGTTCGCACGCCATGGTGACCTCGTCGTCCTCCATCTGCATGACGTCCCAGGTAACATTTCCCGCGTCAACCATTGCCTTCTGCTTGGCAAGGCCGCCATTCGTTGTGTCTTCGAGCACCTTGATGCCCTTTTCCTTGGCGTAGGGCGTGAAATAGGCTTCACGAAAAGCGTCCTGGATCGCGCCGCCAAAGCCGACAACAGTCAGATCGCGAGCATGGGCACCACAAAGGCAAGCTGCAATCGCGATGCCCGTTGCCAGAAACATCTTCCCATATTTGTTCATTATACTGTTCCTCTCTTTTATGATCATTGCTCGCCCTGCATTAATCTTGTGACGAGGTATTCGTTTCAGACGAGAATTTGCATCGGGTCCTGAAGAAGCTCCTTGAAGCTGGACAGCCATTGCGCTCCCAACGCCCCATCTATCGCCCGATGATCCAGTGAAAGCGTCACGCGCATTACGCGGGCGTCTACGGCCAGGCTGTCCCGAGATACAATCCGTTCTTCAATCGCGCCGACAGCCAGAATTGCAGCTTGTGGAGGATTGATAATGGCAGAGAAGTCACTCACTCCGTACATGCCGAGATTGCTGATGGTGAACGAACCGCCAAGATATTCCGCGGGCTTTAACGTACCATTGCGGGCCCTCAGCGCGAGACTGGATATCTCATTGGAAATTATGGACAGCGATTTTTTGCCAGCATCCTTGATCACCGGCGTGATCAACCCGCCATCAGTGGCAACAGCAACGCAAATATCCGTTCGTTGCAGGTTAAGAAGAGCATCTTCAGTCCAGATGACATTGCTGGCAGGAACACGGCCAAATGCCGCGGCGGCTGCCTTGACGAGAAAGTCGGTAACAGAGAGCCGAGCTTCTGCGGGACGCATAGCATTGATCTGTTTTCGAAGCTCAAGCAGCGCATCGACAACGATTTGAGCATGCAGGTGAAAATGTGGGATCGTCCGTTTAGACTCACTCAGACGCTGGGCGATAGTCCGCCGCATGGCGGAATGCGGGATGGCAACATGCGGGATCACCACCTCGTTCGGTCGGGGAACTGCTACATTTTCGTTTGTTACCGTGGCGTACCGGGTGACGGGAACGGTCGGGGAAGAGACCGAACGTACGGTTGCTTCCAAGCCCTCAACATCGCCGCGAAGAATACGCCCGTGTGGTCCCGTACCCTTGATATCGGAGAGCAGAATTCCCTTTTCGTGCGCAAGCCTGCGTGCAAGCGGGCTGGCAAATTGACGGCACTTCACATCTCTGCCCGGCATATCCACTATCGGCGCTGTCTTCGCATCAACGATTACCGCTTCATGCTGTGCAGGTATTGCAGACACGGAGGTTGAGAGGAGCTGTGCTACATCAGTCTCGGTGTCGCCATCATTCATCAGAATACCGATAGGTGTCTCAACCGCTACTGTTGAACCGTCTCCATGCAATATGCGGGCAACGCGCCCGGTTTTTGGGCTGGAAATTTCGATGACGGCCTTGTCCGTCTCGATTTCGGCAAAAGCCTCGCCTGCAGCAACGGCATCTCCCTCGATCTTCAACCAGCGGGCAATGGTGCCATCGCGCGCATTGGCCACGACGGATGGCATGACCATAAACTCAGGCATGATGTCGCTCCGGCAGGGTAGCCAGTGAAGCCGCAATCTCTTCTCGCCCGGCATAGGCGGCCCGTTCGAGAATTTTGGAGATTGAAGGAGAAGCTTCGCGCCCACTGACCCGCTCGACAGGATGATCGAGCCAGTCGAACAATCGACGCTGGATTTCATCTGAAAGCCATGCGCCATAGGAGGATCCACGCGGCCCCTGCTCGACGATCATAACGATGTTGGTTTTCTTCACACTTTCAGTGATGGTTTCCCAATCGATGCTGGCACGATCGAGGCATCGCAGATCGACGACCTCGGCATCAAGGCCTGCTTCCTCTACGGCATCAAGCGTTGCCTGCACCATAGCGGAATAAGTCAGTATCGTCACAGCAGATCCGCTCCGGCGCACCGACGCTTTCCCAAAGGGAATGAAATAATCAAGATCTCCGACCGGTGCCGGGCCCATTGTCTGATAAAGATCGACATGCTCTATCACCAGAACCGGATCATTCGACGCCAACGCGGTGTTCATCAGCCCGACATAGTCAAATGGAGTGGACGGAGCGATAATTCTCCAGCCTGGCGAGGTGGCAAAAATGCCTGCAGGGTCCATGGAATGTTGAGAACCATAACCCGTACCGATTGCGATCTTCGTGCGCAGGACAAGAGGAACCGCCATGTCACCTCCAAACATGTGACGCGCCTTGCCGACCTGATTGAACACCTGATCCGCCGCAACCCACATGAAGTCCGGATACATGAACTCAATGATCGGACGATACCGCCCGTCCATCGCAAGCCCACCAGCAAGGCCCATGAAGGCATTCTCGCTGATTGGCGTCCCGAGGGTGCGATCAGGATATTTCGCCTTGAGGCCACGGGTAGCACCGTTGGTTCCACCTTTCAGACGGTGAATATCCTCGCCCAGGATAACGATGCCTTCGTCCAATTCCATGCGCCGGTCCAGCACATCAGCAATGACGTCGACGAACTTGCGTTGTTCGATCTCGCCGGTGAAGTTCGATTTCTCGACATATTGCAGGTCGGACAATTCGGATCCATCGCTACGTATACCTACATCGCAAAAGTCCGGCTTCGGCCACAAACCCGTTTTGATAATGCGACGGTTGTCGACGCGATCCGTCAGTTCTTCCGCCACGTCTTGCATGATCTGTTTGCAACGCGCTCTCAGCCCGTCGATACCAGTCTGGTTGACAAGGCCACGCGCCATCATCTCTCGTGCTACGCGATCCAGCGGATCCTTCGCCCGCCAGCTTTCCTCTTCCTCTCTGGTTCTATAACCAAAGGCAGAGCCAGGAAAGGAACCGTTCTGGTGGAAATAGCGGTAAACATCGGCTTCGATGATAGCTGGACCATTTCCGGCGCGCATATGCGCAAGTGCTTCTTTCATTGCAAGATTGACCGCCAGCGGATCCATTCCGTCAACGTGCCAGGAGGGAATGGCGAAGGCCTGTCCGCGCGCAGCCAGACGCGTTTCTGCCGTTGATTCTTCAATGTTTGTCGCGACCGCATAACGGTTGTTCTCGATAAAGAAGCACAAGGGCAGACGCCAGGCTGCAGCAAGGTTCATCGTCTCCAGAACCGAACCGATATTTATCGCACCGTCGCCAAAATAGCTCACCGCGACCGCGTCTGATCCCGACTGTTTGTGAGCGAAAGCGGCGCCCGCAGCCAGTGGCACGCCTCCGCCGACAATGGCATTGGTGCCCAGTGCCCCTGCGGCCTGCCATCGCAGATGCATGGATCCGCCGCGACCGCCACAGAACCCTTCCGCGAGGCCCATGATTTCGGCAAGGGAACGGCGAAGAAGAGAACGGATGGAACCGTTAAATGCCATACCGACAGGCAGGCCATCAGGGGCAACATAGTTCAGGGCCTTTGAAAGAAATTGATGATGTCCGCGGTGAGAGCCGTTGATCTGATCGTCGGTCCTAAGGGGCAGGATAGAGCCGACCGCCCCACCCTCCTGGCCAATAGAGGAATGGGCCGGGCCGTGAACAAGCCCCTCATTTGCAAGCTCGAGGACTGCTTCTTCGAATGCCCGGATCAGATGAAGCGAAGAGAGCATCGTTTCCAGGTCGGCAGCGTCTTCCGCATCCCAATCTTTCCTGGTCGTGCCAAACTCTAGCCAGCGGGTGGAACTCGATACAGTCAGGGCTTGCGGCATTTCTTCCTCTACAGACAAAGTCCGGCTATCACCTGCGAGAGGCTCGCAAGCGGCAGACAGTGGTCAAAAACTATGCGCGATACTGGCGATCCGGATGCCCTGATCAGGCCAGAGCAGCTCCCACATTTATTCTCGTTTTGTCGCCGCTAGGCTTCCACTTTCTTGGCGAACTGTCAATCTAATGTATCCAATGTTTTTAAAAAAAAGAGAAAAATGACATATAACGCCTCGACAAAGGTGATTTCTAAATGAACTATAGATAGATTGGATACATTTACGTGAAAGGTGAGGAATGTCGGACATGAGTGACAGCCATCAGGATGAAGCAGTCATGCACGCTACTGGCATACCGGGTCTGCAAGGTACGGAGCACATTGGTTTCACCGTCCCCAATCTGGAGGAGGCGGTGGACTTCTTCGTAAACATCATTGGTTGCGAGCCATTCTATGAACTTGGCCCTTTCTCGTCAGACGGGGACTGGATGAAGACAGCTCTCAATGTGCATCCGCGTGCTGTCATGAAGAAGCTGCAATTCCTGCGTTGCGGCAATGGCTCCAATTTCGAGATATTTGAGTATTCGTCACCCGACCAGAACCTGGTCCAACCACGCAACAGCGACGTTGGAGGACATCATCTCGCTTTCTATGTCGACGATATCGATTCCGCTGTGGAGTATCTGCACATGCATGATGTCCGGGTTCTTGGCGATCCGGTGGTACGAACAGACGGCCCGAGTGCAGGACAGACCTGGGTCTATTTCCTGACGCCCTGGGGTATGCAGCTCGAACTCGTATCCTTCCCGAACGGCAAGGCTTATGAGAAAGGTCTGACGCGCCACCTCTGGACGCCACTGGGATCCACTTCCTGAATCTCCATCTTTCCAACGGCAAAAGTAGTAGATGTGTGGCAAATATTGTCTGCTATATCTGGCTTGTCTGATGCACTGTCAGATCATGGAAGGACCATTTTATGAATGAAACCACGTTGGGGCTTCGGGTAACGGGGGAAATTCGTCAAAAGATTCTCAGCGGAGAATTCGCCCCCGGGCTGCGCATCCGGCAGGAGGAACTTGCTGCACAATTCGGCACAAGCCGTGTGCCCGTTCGGGAAGCTCTCAAGCAACTCGAAAGCGAGGGATTAGTCGTCATAGTTCCCAATAGCGGTGTCTGGATCGCTCGTGTCGATATCGATGAGTGTGTGGAGATGTGGAAGATCCGCGAGCGGATCGAGCCGCTGGCGCTTGGCGAAAGCCTCCCGCACCTGACCGATGAGGATATTCGCGGCCTTGAGGAGATCTGTCGCGCTATAGACGCCACGACGGATGTGGAAGAGTTCCTGCGGCTTGATCGCCAGTTTCACCTCGCGAGTTATCGCGCGACTGCCATGCCTACCCTAATTCCAATGATCGAGCGCATCTGGAATACCACCCAGCACTATCGGCGTGCTTATACAATGTTGTTGGGCCGGGAGCGTTTCTGGATCATACAGTGCGAGCATGGACTTCTGATGGAAGCGATCAAACGAAGAGATGTTGAGGACTCCGAAAGAGCTCTTTACAGCCACATCCGCCGCACCCGCATGGAGCTTGAACGAAACCGCTCGGCCTTTACCGACATTTGATGCAAGATATGTTTGTCTGACAATATGCTCCAGTCGGCCCGAAACTGCGGTTTTGGCCAACTCAATGAACGTTGTGGGAACATGATCGAGATTAGCTGAAGCCTGCATGACCGAATGAATGCCACCCTGCATTTGTAGACGCTGGCCAGACACCGCCACTCGCAATTTAAGACCCGGCGCGTTCGGCCAGCCTGACTTTTGCGACGTCTGAAAGCGCGACTATCTAGCCTGTGCTTCGGATCGATCGGAGCTGCAACTTCGGGCACGCAGCAAGTTTTTCGCCTGAGACTGTGAAGCCACCTGTCCCCGGGTTTAAGGTGCATCGTCCCAGAGTCATTTCGCTGAGGCGGCAAAAAATCCGTATTGCGATAACTCCAGCCCCAAAGTGTTGGGCAGCCTCGACGACCGAAATCAGCAGCCCTGCCCCGACTATGACAAGAGGGGTCCCAATCGTCCAAACTGTGCTTTTCGAATTTGCCCTCATGTTCGTTAGTCGTCCTTCTGTTGCGTTGGCACGGCGTACGTTTGAACGCATATCCTGCCAATCACTCCTGGTTGAACACTCCTTTGAACTCGGGATCGGCGTGACAGGCGCTTTGATCAGCGAGAGCACGGAATAAGGTCATTCTGGAAATGTTCAGATCGCGATCAACCGCCGCATTGATTGCTCCCGCAGAGTTTCGCTTCCGGATTTCAATTTGATCCTGACAGCGATGAAGCGTGGGCCTAGTTCTTCTGGCGTCAGCACATTATCTAAATTCCGGTTGAATTATTGTCTGCAGTCGCCTCTGTGAACGACCGCAGCAAATCAATTTGCCGGCAGCAGATACATAAGGGGACTGCGCTCAGTAAACCCGATTGACGCCCATAACGCTTCGTGCAATTAGTATATGATGCATCATACAACAAACATCGGTTTCTCTCATGTATGATTATTGCCTGGTTGGTGGTGGCATAGTCGGCCTTGCCACAGCCCTCACCATTGTCCGGCAGAAGCCTTCGGCCCGCATTCTGGTGTTGGAGAAGGAAGATGCCGTTGCAATGCATCAGACTGGCCATAACAGCGGTGTGATTCATGCCGGCATCTATTATCAGCCCGGCAGCTTCAAGGCAGAGCTTTGTCGCGCTGGCGAGCGCATGACAAAGCAGTTCTGTGAAGAGAACAACATTGCCTATCGAGTTCCCGGGAAACTTGTAGTGGCGACAAGTGATGTCGAAGTGCAGCGCCTCACCGCGCTTGAAACAAATGCGGCTGCGAACGGCATCACCTGCCGTCGCCTGAGCGGCGAAGAGTTGCGCGAATTCGAACCCGCTGTGACCGGACTTGGCGCTTTATTGGTCGAGCAAAGTGGCATTGTGGATTATCGCGCGGTCTGCCGTGTTATCGCTGAACTCATTCGCGCCGCAGGCGGTGATATCGAGTTCAATATCAGTGTGGACCGCATTGAAGAACGCAGCGACATTGTGTGGGTCCATGCGAGCGGCAAGGTCTGGGAAAGCAGACAGGTTATCGCGTGTGCCGGTTTGCAGGCAGACCGTCTTGCACGCCGGTCCGGCGTCGATGTCGACTTCCAGATCGTGCCGTTTCGCGGCGAATATTACGCCTTGCGGCCTGAGCTTAGCAAACTTGTCCAACGCATGATCTATCCAGTGCCGGACCCTTCAATGCCCTTTCTTGGCATTCATCTGACGCCGATGATCAACGGCAGCCTGACCGTCGGTCCCAATGCCGTTCTAGGCTTGTCGCGTGAGGGCTATTCGAAATTCTCGGCCAATTTGCGCGATATGGCGACCTATGCGGCTTTTCCAGGTTTCTGGAAAGTAATCACAGCCCATCTTTCGTCAGGCCTGGAAGAAATGAGGGATAGTCTGTTCAAGAAGAGCTATCTTGAAAAATGCAGGAAATATTGCCCTTCCTTGCAGGAAAGCGACCTTCGTCCTTACCGGGCCGGAATAAGGGCGCAGGCTGTTTCGCGAGACGGGAAGCTTATTCACGACTTTAAATTCCAGCAGTCAAAACGCGTGCTGCATGTGTGTAATGCGCCGTCTCCCGCAGCCACTTCGGCCATACCTATCGGAAATCTGATCTTTCAACGCTTGCAAACAGGTAATTGAGTAAGTCATGACCAATCCCTACTACCGCGACACCAGACTGTTCATCGATGGCGAATGGGTTGAAGGCGAAGGCGGCAGCCCCCTCGCCGTGCTCAATCCGGTCAATAATGAAACTATCGGAACGGTTGGCGTTGCCTCGAAGGCCCAGCTTGAATCTGCAGCTCTTGCAGCTGAACGCGGTTTCCTGATCTGGCGCGACACGAGCGTCTTCGAACGCTCGAATATCTTGCGCAAGGCGGCCTCGCTGCTACGCGAGCGCACCGAAGCCACAGCACGCCTTCTGACGCTCGAACAGGGTAAGCCGCTTGCAGAAGCACTCGCGGAAATCAATGCATCAGCCGATATTTTCGACTGGTTTGCCGAGGAAGCCAGGCGCGCTTACGGTCGTGTCATTCCCGCGCGCGACCGTTTCGTGCGCCAGACAGTGATCAAGGCGCCGATTGGTCCGGTCGCTGCTTTCACACCGTGGAACTTTCCGGTCTCGCAAACGGCCCGTAAACTGGGTGCCGCCCTGGCCGCCGGATGCTCGCTCGTCGTCAAACCCTCAGAAGACACCCCCGCGTCGCCCACCGTTCTGGCCGAGGTTTTGCATGAAGCCGGGCTTCCGGCCGGCGTTGTCAACTACGTCTATGGTGTGCCCGCCGAAATATCGAGCTATCTGATCGCACATCCTGCTATCCGCAAGGTCTCGTTTACCGGATCGGTACCGGTCGGCAAACATCTCGCTTCGCTGGCAGGTACTCATATGAAGCCTGCAACGATGGAGCTTGGCGGCCATGCACCGGTACTGGTCTTTGGCGATGCCGATATCACGGCCGCAGCCACCACGATGGGGCGCTCGAAATTCCGCAATGCCGGGCAGGTCTGCGTCTCACCCACGCGTTTCCTGATAGAAAACACGGCTGTCGATCAGTTTGTTGATGTGTTTTTGCAGGAAGTCGGGCGCGTCAAGGTCGGCTCCGGTCTCGAAGCGGACAGCACCATGGGGCCACTCGTTTCCCAACGCCGTGTGGAATCTATTGAAGCGCTTGTGGCTGATGCGCGTGACAAGGGCGCCTCTGTTGCCGCCGGCGGCAAGCGCATCGGCAATTCCGGCAATTTCTACGAACCGACGGTCCTGACCAATATCTCGCGCGATATGAATGTCATGAATGATGAACCGTTTGGTCCGGTCGCACTGATCATTCCTTTCTCCGATGCAGAAGAAGCCTTCAGCGAAGCCAATCGCCTGCCGTTCGGCCTTGCTTCCTACGCATTCACACAATCAGCAGCGCGGGTAGCCGAACTGGAACGTCGCATCGAGGTCGGTATGCTGACCATCAATCACCTTGGTCTCGCGCTACCGGAAGTGCCATTCGGTGGCGTCAAGGACAGCGGGTACGGTTCCGAAGGCGGAAGCGAAGCTATAGAACCCTATCTCAGCACGAAATTCGTCACTGAAAGACATGTGGTGTAATCTGTCCTGATCTCCGGACAATATGAAACGGCACTCCAATGGAGCGCCGTTTCTTTTTACTCAGTCTGCGGTTCAATCAATAACCCCGCGCCACAATCATCAATGCGGGGGCTATCTTTAATATGACCGGCTCATGCATCAGGCGCGAAGGCTCGCCGTTTTTTGGAGATCAATCTTGAAGGTGCCCGGTTCCTTATCATGGGCAATCAGGGCAACACGATAGACTTTTTCGGCGGCTTCCGGGGACAGCCAGCCGCGATTTGCCGTTGCAAGCACGCGATCCGGGTCGCGCTTCAGAGGATCCCCGTAGCCTCCGCCGCCTGAAGCCGTGAAGGCAATCTTCGCACCACCTTCGATGACGACCTCTGCAAAGGCAGGTAGAGTTTCTTCTTCGCCCGAGCTCATAATCTTGACAGTTTCCGAAGCCTTACCCGTACCGCCACCCAAAACGCCCCGCGGAGGAAACGTCGTGCCATCAGCGGCGTAGACAATCGTCATATCATGGTCGAGCGGGTAGAAAACGCCGCCAACTGTCGGGGCACCTTCAAACTCACCATACCCCTGCGAATCCTGCACAACTCCACGCCGCTCTATGATGATGGGATACATCGATTCATCGACTTCGACAGAGTCCAGCTGGATCAACCCGGCATTAGCCGGGCCACAATAAGTTAGCCAGCCGTCATGGCCGTGCAAGGCGCCTCCACCGGCATATCCGACGAAAACCTGATTCACATAGCCTTTGCCATCCTTGTAAGGATCCTGTCCGGAAATGACACCGACACCTGCTGGCAGATGGGAGCCACTTTCAGCTTGACCGTATGGTGCGCCCATCCGGGAAAAGACCGCGTTACCGGCAATCATCAAGCGGTCATTGACGTTGGTGGTGGCTACAGAAGTTCCCACCGGGTATCGCGGTTTTCCGATAGCAGAGCCTTCTCGCAACAACACCTTGATTTGCGATTTTGCTCCCTCATTATGTGGGACGCTTTCATCAAGATTGTTGAACACACCAATGCGGCATGATCCGGTCGCTGTGTTTTCTGACAGATTCAGGCCGCCTGGAACACAATCAATGTTGTCTCTCGCATCAACAACAATCTCGCCTTTTTCAGGGTCAACGTTGATGGTCAGTTTGACGGGAATGCCTTCATCGGCAACGCCAGGCACCGGGTCGTGACGAATTTCGTAGCTGTATTGACCTGCGGGGAGCTTAGCAATGGCGGCCTTCGCACATCGCGCACCATAATCGAACCAGTCCTCCACAAAGTCCAATACCGTTTCCGGAGAATAACGTTCGAGCAGTTCATGAATTCGACGCTCACCTGTGCGGCAAGCTCCAATCTGTGCACGCACGTCGCCAAGCCACATTTCCGGAACACGATTGCGCATAG
This sequence comes from Brucella cytisi, assembly GCF_038433355.1. Classification (NCBI taxonomy): domain Bacteria; kingdom Pseudomonadati; phylum Pseudomonadota; class Alphaproteobacteria; order Hyphomicrobiales; family Brucellaceae; genus Brucella; species Brucella cytisi. Next base: position 67,860 of record NZ_JBCAUP010000025.1, on the reverse strand, counting down.
AGCCAATGCGCAGAATATCCGCCTTTTCCTTGTAGTTTTCTGCAATACGCACGCATGGCCAGTGCATTCCTTCTTCAAAGATATTCTTGGCGAATGGAAGATATGTCGATGGCGTTGGCGCACCGGTGTCGGCGTGATGCGATAGCGCCATCATCCAGAATAACGGTTTGCCCCGATAGAAAACCGGCATCGCCACGATCAGGTCGGCATGGTGCGTACCACCCGTAAACGGACAATTGTTGAAGAAAATGTCACCTGGCTTGATATCGTCGAAGAGTTCGGTGATCGGGCGGGTCGCCAGGTCCATCGACATGACGTGGATAGGCAGCGCGTCTTCTACTGACACCAGACGATGATCATAAGTGAGAATAGCACAGGAAAAGTCGCGTGCGTTTTTGATAACAGCCGACCGGCTGGCACGCATAACGACAAGCGTCATCTCACGTACCACTGCCTCGAAACGACTCTTGAGAACGGACATAAGAAACGGATCTACTCGACGGGCCGCGCCCGTATCGGATATCTTTGTGCTCATATTCATCACTGAACCTTTCTGTTCAGGCTACCTGGACAACGAGATTGCCATATGTATCCACGGTGGCGTCGTGGCCCTTCTTGAGGTAGGCGGTGAAGGTTTCGGCATCGACGATGCACGGCCCTGCAAGTTGTGCGCCAGCGCCAAGTCCTGCCAGCTCGTAGACCGGCAGCTCCTCTTTCGCCTTGATTTCATGGCTGTAAACATCGCGGAAGCCCTTCGGCTGAACCGCGCCGGCCTGATTATGCAGAGTATGGCTGAGCCAAACGTCCTGACCGGTACGCTTTCCAATTGCACGCAATTTCCAGGCTGTGAACTCGACAACATCACCATCCGCACGGATGGAATAGATGCGTTCATGCATTTTGTGGAATGCTTCAACGAACTCTGTCAATTGCGCCTGCGTGACGTGACCATTTTCAGGGGTAAATGGAACTTCAATTTCGAAGGACTGATACTCGTACCGTCCCATGAAACTGAACTCGAAACGCCGGTTCTCTGGTGTAACCCCTGCCTCATCAAGGAACCCGTCGCCAGATTCCAAGAGCCGCGACAGAATTGCGTTGACACCATCAGGGTCGAAGCGTTCGCTCGATGTGAGGAGAACGCCGGTATCCTCGCGACGGATGTCCGAGATCAGGCCACCAAAAGCCGACAATCCGGCCATAAAACGAGGGATCATATAGCGTTTCAGACCGAGAATATCGGCCATTTCCGCGATATGGATGGCCGTTGCACCGCCGCCACAGACGAAGAAGCTATCACGCGGGTTAAGTCCCTCGCGCACAGTGATTTCTTCGATTGCGGCCACCATGTTGTGGTTTGAGGTTGTATAGACGGCGTAGGCAGCTTCCTCATTGGAGACTCCGAGCTCCGCTGCAACTTTCGATAAAGCCTTTTCGGCCAAATCCTTTCGGAGCTGCATTTTGCCGCCCAGAAAATAGTCTGGATCGACAATCCCCAGCACAACATTGGCATCGGTAACAGTCGGCAGTTCACCTCCCTTGTTATAGCAGGCCGGGCCCGGACGGGCACCTGCACTATGCGGTCCTACATGCAAGAGGCCGCCAGCATCAACCGAGGCGATCGATCCACCGCCCGCACCAACGGAACGCACGTCAACCTTGGGAATGCCGAGGCTGTCATGATGGATCATGCTGTCAGGCGTGACAATGATCTGATGGTTGCGCAAAGCGGAGACATCGAATGTCGTACCGCCCATATCACCAACAATAATGTCCGGTTCGTCAGAAAGGGCAAGCGCTGCCATGGGAGCAAGCGTTGGACCTGACATGACCGAGTAGATCGGTTTCCGGATCATTTCCGCCACCGGCATCATGCCGCCAACACAATTTGCCAACAACAGCTCCCCGCCGAAACTGGTTTCGTCGAGAGCAAGCCGCAGTTTTTCGATATAGCGTTTGACGATCGGGTTGATCGAAGCATCGATCGCTGCAGCGATGATGCGCTTGTACTCGCGCGGCATCGGATTGATTTCATGGCTGAGCGTGATGGCTACACCGGGCAGCTTCTCTTCCAGTATCTGGCGTATTTCCAGTTCGTGCTCCGGATTGACCACGGACCAAAGCAGGCCCACGGCAATGGCTTCAACACCCAGTTTCCCAAAGTCTTCCGCTGCTTTGATCACGTCATCATGATCGAGCGCTGTGACTACACGTCCGCGCGCATCAATGCGTTCACTGACAGTTCGCGTCAGGTGACGTGGCACGTAGGCCTCGGGATAATCCAGCCGCCACTGAAATGCACCTTTGCGCGGACCTTCACGCAGAACAAGCACATCCTGGTGGCCCTCGGTAACGATCAGTCCAACCTTGACGGTCTTGCGCTCTACCAGTGCATTGGTCGAAACGGTCGAACCGTGCACAATAAGGTCGACTTGCCGGAAGAAGGCATCCGGGGTCAGATCATATCCTTCGGCAGCAACATGGAGGACATTGATAAAACCCTTCTCGAACTCGCCCGGTGTCGTCGGCGATTTAAAAATGGAGATTTCACCTTTTTCATTCGAAACAAGGCAGTCCGTGAAGGTGCCACCAATATCGATGCAAACCTGATATGTCATTTGATCCTCAAGATATCACTTTTGGGTTCGATAAATGAACGGCGAAGCCGCCCTCAATGCGAATACGAAAGCCCTGGGCTAACGCTGTGTCTGCATCTGCACGATCACCAGGGAAACGATGATGATGAGGCCAAGGAATATCTGCTGAAGATAACCGTCGACCTGAATGAGGTTCATGCCGTTGGATAGAACAGTGATGAACAGTGCTCCGATCAGCGCTGCGGTGACGCCTCCCTCGCCACCTGTCAGACGCACGCCGCCAACGACTGCCGCCGCGATGGATTCCAGTGTGAGATTTCCGCCGAGATTGGGTTCCCCGGAGCCGGTGCGCGCAGTCAACATGACAGCTCCGATGGCCGTCAGCAGCCCGCAAATAGTGTAGGCGAGAATAACGGCAGGCGTGCCCCGAATACCGGCCGCCCGTGCAGCCTTGGGGTTCGCGCCGATGATATAGAGGCTACGACCGAATTTGGTGGCGGTCAGAACAAAGCCAAGCACAATAAAAACCAGTGCAAGCACCCAGATCGGCGCGGACAGGCCAAGCAATTTTCCTTGCGATAGCACGGCATTGAAGACTGGAGGCAAACCTGTGATCGGAAAGCCACCGCTGACAGTCGAAGCGAGAGCCAGGATGATATTGGCCATACCTAGTGTCACCACCAGGGCATTGAGCTGGAACCCGGCAATGAGCACTCCGTTCGTCAGTCCTATCGCCGCACCGATAAGAAGCGCTGCTCCCATACCGAGCAGTACAGACGAACCGTCTCCGCCGTTGACCATGACCATGGCTGAAACCACGCTGATCAATGAAATATTGAAGCCAAGTGAAAGATCGAAGCCGCGTGTCAGAATGACGAATGTTTGAGCCATGGCAAAGATCGCGAGAAAACTGGCCTGCACAATGATGTTCTGGATATTGCCTGGCGACCAGACGCGCGGTTCAACCAAGCCGAACAGCAGGAGGGTCGCAAGAATGGCGATAGGCAGAATCAGACTGGTAACGCGATGCGAGATCGACGTGGTTCTTTTGACGATTGGCCGGGAATTTGTGGTGTCGGACATGGTCATCTCCTCACCTGAAGCAAACGTTCGATCCCCAAAGCGATGATCAGAACCGCTCCCAGCATCAAGGTCTGAAATTTGCTGTCTATCTGAAGCAGGTTCATCGCATTGCCGATCACCGTGAGAAAAAGCGCCGCTAGAACAACGAGTTCCGCTCGCCCTACCCCACCGCGCAGTGACACGCCTCCGATCACAGCCGCAGCGATTGTTTCCATGGCAAGCGTGCTACCGATTGTGGCTTGCCCCGAACCCAGTCGAGCCGTCATCAGAAAGCCAGTCAGAGCAGCCAGAACGCTGGCGAGCACATAGGTGGAAACAATCACACGCTTTACTTTGATACCCGAAAGAAGCGCCGAACGAGGATCGCTGCCAACTGCATAGACGTGACGTCCGAATGCAGTATGACGTTGCATCACAACACAGAATACCGCGACGGCGAGAACAATGATCATGATCACCGGAATGTTCATAACCTGATTTCGACCAACGCCTTTGATGTATCCATCGAATACGCCATAAACTGGAATACCTTGCGTTAAATACAGCGCAATGCCCATGATGATGGAGGTCACAGCCAGCGTCACCATGAATGGCGAAATGTTGAAAGTCGCAACAAGCGCACCATTGATCAGTCCCACCATTCCACCAAGTGCGAGAACAGCCAGAAGTGCTAACAATGTTACGTAGAGTTCCATTCCCGGGAACATGGGCCCCACGACAAGCATGACGGTCGCTGTGATCAGCGTTCCTCCTGCGACGACAGCACCAACCGAGAGGTCGAAGCCGCCGATGGTCATGACCAGCATCTGGGCCAGAGCGGGCAGCGCCAGGAATGAGAAGTTCCTCATGACATTGATCAGATTGAGCCGGTTCAAAAAGCTCGGCGCTATCAGGGAGGTAATGATCAGGGATAATGCCAGGAACGTAAACACGATACCGCCACTGGCGATAAATCGCTGGAGAAAATGCGGCCCACTTTGAAGGGCAGCTTGTCGGGCGACGGTGTCCGTCATGCTATCAGTTCCTTCCCGGCGCTTTCCCCAAAATAGTGAGACAATACGCTCGCTTCGGATTTTTCATTTTCCTGGATTTCCGCCATGATCCGGCCTTCATGCATGACGTAGATACGCGTCGACAGATTGATCAGCTCAGGCAATTCCGAAGTGGAGACAATGACGCATGCTCCGCTCTCTACGAGACGCTTGATGTATCGGTAGACATCGGCCTTGGCGCCCACATCGATTCCGACGGTAGGTTCATCAAAAATATAGACGTCGAAGTCCTTCATGAGGCCGCGCGCCAGCATGATTTTCTGTTGGTTGCCGCCTGAAAATGCTCGAGCGCGTCTTTCGGGATCAAAGGGGCTAAGCGCCAGTTCCTTCAGTGGGCCAGCGACCACTGACGCTTCCTTCCTGTGTTTGAAGAACGGGCCGAAAGAAAGACCTGGCAGATCTAATCCGGCCATGGTCACGTTTTCGCGGGCGGGTCGGATCAAAGCCAGTCCTTCCTCGCCCCGATCTGCAGGGAAATAGCAAAGATGATTGTTCAACATGACAGGAGGCGTTGGACGATCGACCACCTTCCCGTGAAGTTCAACGCGTCCTGAAGATATCGTTTCGAGGCCGAAGATCGCGCGGCACAATTCCGAACGACCACAACCGACCAGACCGGCAAGGCCCACAACCTCGCCCGCACGTGCATAAATGCTGGCATCGATGACAGTGCCATTTTCAACTGAAAGCCTGTCGATCTTCAGCGCAACTTTGGCTGGACTGGTCGTGATCCCTGGAAACAGTTCCGAGACCGGGCGTCCGATCATCATCTCGATCAGACCTTCATCGCTGATCTCACCGGTATTGACAGTTCCGATAAATTTACCACCACGAAGAACTGTCACGCGATCAGAGAGATTACGCAGCTCCGCCATACGGTGGGATACATAGATGATACCAACACCCTTTTTCTTCAACCGCCGGATGGTGCTGAACAGTTTTTCCGCTTCGCCATCGGTAAGAGATGCTGTCGGTTCATCGAGGATTAGAATTTTCGGTTCAAGCCGAAGGGCCTTGGCAATCTCGATCATTTGCCGCTGAGCGCGCGAAAGATGTCCGACCATTGCATCGAGCGGAACATTAAACTCCAGTTCGTCCAGCAATCGCTGCGCTTCGGCTCGCATGGCGGCCTTCTTGAGGAACAACCTGCCGCGCTTCTCGCGCGCTAAAAACAGATTCTCGAGTACCGTCAAATCGGGAACGAGGCTGAACTCTTGAAACACTGACGCGATACCGAGCTTACGTGCAAGTGCGGGGTTCATTTTATTGTAAGTCTTTCCGTTGACCGTCAGCTCTCCTGCCGACGGCTCGAACGTTCCAGCGATCAAATTGATGAGTGTCGACTTACCCGCACCATTCTCACCCAGAAGCGCATGGACTTCGCCTGGCTTCAGATGCAGCTCAACGTTGCTTAACGCGGCAATGTTGCGGAAATTCTTTGTCAACCCTTTGATATGAAGCATGTTCATTTCCGATCAATGATCCCGCCCGGCCTCTTTCGAGGCCAGACGACGTCGCATTTTTGAAAGGCGAAACTGCCATAACGCAGCCTACTTGGCGTTGACCGAGAATACGGGCCGCGTATTGGCTGGGGCGAAGATCTGCGTCGTATCGAAACCATCGATATTGTCCTTCGTGACAATACCGGGAGAAACGAGCAGCACCTTTTCATGTGGTTTCTTTTCAAGGGAACGGACCGCAAGATCAACGCCAATTCGCCCCATCATGACAGGATACTCGGTGGCGAAGGCAACGACTTTCCCGCTCTTGACTGAATCCAGCATCGTCTGGTTTTCATAAGAAGATACGATCATCACATCGTCGCGTCCTGCATCTTCCACTGCACCAATCGCGGCTTCCGCGGTTGGCGCTCCGCCCCAGATGACGTTCATATCCGGATAGGTCTGCAATGCATCTTCTACAAGACGTAACTGTGCTGGAACGCTGGCTTCACCAAACTGTTCAGCCAAGAGTTTGATAGTGCCTTCTTTGACGGAATCTCGGAAGCCGCTCATATAGGTTTCCGCCCATCCAGAACCCTGGGGGCCCGGAAATCCGACCGCTTTGCCTTCCTTGTCGCCAAGAAGTTTCTTGGCGTACTCGCCAGTTTGATAGCCCTTCTGATAGAAATCCGGTGTGACACGGGCGGTAATCGGCGTTTCGAGAATGGGGTTCGCCACAGCGATATTAACGATACCCTTATTCATGCCTTCAGTGATCTTCGCAGCAACGCCCGCTTCCGAGATTGGCGAAATCAAAATGGCATCTGCGCCGGCCGCAACGCAATCGTCATATTGTGAGATCTGCTTGGGAAGCGATGTGTAGCCGCCAGCCTGATAGATAGTCAGATTGACACCCAGACGCTTGGCTTCCTCCACCATGCCATAGTTGACCGACACCCAGTAACCATCCTGAATATGAGGATAGAGAACGCAAAGGTTCCATGGCTTCTCTGCTTTTTCCAGCGGCGTATATTCAATCTCGGAGACCGACTTCAGGTCACCGTCCTTCGCGGACTGGATCTTGAAGGGCCACCATTTTCCGGATCCGTCTGCAGCAAGTGCGGCTGCCGAAAACGACACAGCCAGCGCCAGTATGGACGAGCCTACAGCATATTTCAGATTCATAACGAGACGAGCTCCCATTTTGCCCTCTGCGGTTGGATTTTGAGGCGATTTTGCCTTCTTTTATTCGTTAACGCTTATATAGAATGGCCATTCTGTCAAGCGATTGGATACATGATGTTATTTTATTTTAGAAAACAGGCCATATATGCGAGTTATAAGCCATCAATGTATCCAATCAATTTCCCTGCGTTTTCCCACCGGCCTATTTTGACCTGGTGCGCTATCGCGGTTTATTGGCTTCGAGCACGACCAATTGTGATCAGTGTTTCATCCAGCGACTTCCTGGTCGCTACGATGACATCGTCAACTTGTGCTGGCGTGATGATCATGGGCGGGCAGAAGGCAATCGCATCCGCCATGTTGCGCGTGATGACGCCATTGCCGAACATCGCCGCATTGGCAAGTCCGCCAAGCGTACCAACTTTTTCGTGCGGAGCCTTGGTTAGCTTGTCGCCAACCAGTTCAAGTGCGCCAATCAAGCCAACGCCGCGCACTTCGCCTACCAGCGGGTGATCGGCAAGCTCACGCAGGCGTTTTTGCATATAGGCGCCCGTTTCACGCGCATTCGTAACAAGATCCCGCTCTTCGATGATCTTGAGATTTTCGACCGCAACAGCAGCTGCAACAGGATGCCCTGACCCCGTGTATCCATGACCGAATACACCTAGACGTGCGCTTTCATCAGCCACCGGCTGATAGACACGGTCATTGAACATGAAGGCTGATATCGGCAGATACGACGACGAAATCTGCTTGGACAGCGTCATGATATCCGGCTTCATGTTGAATGTCTGCGAACCGAACATATTGCCCGTACGGCCAAAACCGCAGATCACTTCGTCCGCGATCAGCAGAATGTCGTACTTCTGAAGGACGGCCTGGATTTTTTCCCAGTAACCCTCCGGCGGAACGACGACGCCGCCTGCGCCCATGACGGGCTCACCGATAAAGGCCGCAACCGTTTCTGGCCCTTCGGCAAGGATCATGTCATCCAGTTCCCTGGCAAGACGCGTGGTAAATTCATCGACCGTCTCGTCAGGCAGTGCGTCACGGTAATAGTGCGGGCAAGTCGTGTGCAGGAAGCCGGGAAGCGGCAGACTGAAGGAGTTGTGATTGACCGGTAGGCCAGTAGCGCTGGCCGATGCAATCGTCACACCATGATAGCCGCGCTTGCGACCGATAATTTTGGTACGCTGTGGCTGACCCATGGCGTTGGCGCGGAACCATAACATCTTGATGATGGTATCGTTGGCTTCGGAGCCGGAATTAGTGAAATAAACCTTGCTCATTGGAACTGGCGCAATACTGATCAGCTTTTCAGCCAGTTCGATAACGGGCGGATGGGAACGGTGCGTGAAAGTGTGCGAGTAAGGCAGCTTCAGCATCTGCTTGTGCGCTGCATCGGCCAAACGCTTTTCCGAAAACCCGACTCCGACGCTCCACAGGCCGGCCATCGCCTCGATATAACGCTTACCGTTATTGTCTTCAACGTAAATGCCATCACCCTTTTCAATTACCACCGGGCCGATTTCTTCGTGACGGCGCGCATTGGTGTTGGAATGAAAGTGATAGGCGATATCGCGAGCTTCTACGGAATTGGGCTGTCTTGTCATGTGAATTCCCCTCTTAGTACCGGTCGACCGGCAATAGCGACCTCTTGTTTCCTGACGCAGCCCATGGCAGCGGTAATTATGCTGTCGCCACGCGAAATCGTGGGGGCGGATCGTCCTTTGAAAAGGAAGCTACAGACAACTTCGGCACCATGCAACATATTTGATGCATCATACTACAAATATGATAATGGTTATGCCGGGACATTAGTGGAGAGCGCGCATGCACAATATTGCTGAACTGCAGACCCTGGTGCACGAGAACCTGGGTGACGTCGTCTATCGCAAGCTCTCGGAAGCATTGATGCGCGGCAAATTTGCTCCTGGTACGCGGCTGACCATTCGCGAGCTGGCGGCTTCGTTGGGCACATCGGTCACGCCGGTTCGCGATGCTCTGCTACGGCTTATTCAGGACAACGCCCTCATCCAGAAAACACCGCGTGATGTGCGCGTTCCAATTCTGACGCCGGATCGGTATTGCGAGATACGGGACATTCGCGTGCGTTTGGAAGGACTGGCGGTCAGCCGGGCCGCTGTTGCGGCAACGCCGGAAGACATTGCCCGGCTCTGGGCCATTATTAACGACAATGAGATCGCTATCAACGAGCAACGCTGGGAAGATGCTCTTGAGTGCAACCAGATTTTCCATTCTGCTTTTGCAGAAATAGCACGCATGCCATCGCTGGTTACAATCCTTGGAACGCTCTGGCTTCAGATGGGTCCGTTGATTGCAGGTATATATGAACACGGGGGCCGTCTCATGATTGACGACCACTATATCGTCATGAAAGCAATTGAAGCGCGTGATGGAGAAGCTGCCGAGGCAGCACTTTCCAAGGATATCCTGGATGCCAGCGAACTTATTCTCGAAAGAATTGCCGTCCTTTTAAAGGAGTAGACCCGCTATGTCATTAGCGTTGCGTGAATAGGCCATCTCCCTGCAACAATCGGGAAAACTGGACTGAAAGCGGTACGCGGACACGGCCCTGATAGCGCTGTCCACACAATCTATCGCCGCCATAGCGAAGCGGTTCTGACCACGTGCCGGCAGGCGGTAACGCTTCGATCTTGCCATTGACAACCCGCCGCTTTCGGACCGTCGGGTCCGACGGGATATATCGTTCGCCTGGCCTGCGGCTGCACGATAACATTATGGCATGTGAGGGTCCCTCCCCTGGCTGCCCAGTGCACGGATGGAGCGGTATCCAAACACCGTGATAGCTAAACCAGTCAACGCTATGAGGGTAAAGCAAGCTCCAGCGCTTATCGCATCGCTGCATTGTATGCCCGGGCAGCGATTATTGGCATCGGAAAAGGCCACTAACGCTAACAGCCCAAAAGCAGCCATTGTAACAGTGCTCACGGTCGTGACTACAACCCAGACAATCCTCATTTTTCTCCTTCATTAAAACTATCGGGCTACGGGCATTCGTGCGACAGATTCCCTATGGCAAATATCGCCAAATAGCGATTGCCTTTTCACTACAACAATCCAGACGCTTTTCCGATGCTGAGACAGGCACAGCATAATTGCCTGTTCATATCATTCGAGTAGCTAGATGCCTTGTGCAATGTCTCGACCTGGTTTCGGTCAGGAAACCTTGAAGGTCCAACATTCGGGACTAGGCGAGGTCCAGCGTTGCCGGGGAACAAGGCGCCCTTCCCACCCGACGACCTGGCGTCAGGGGGGCAAGGGACAGCCGGCTTGATTGAAGTCGTTTGGTCGCGATGTCCGTTATCGTTTCTCAACCTGCAATGGCTGGATTGAGCCTCGAAAAACCCTCCTGTCGCCGATATGGCGAATAGGGATAGGGCGCAGTAACGGCACTCGCCGCATCGAGTTTGGTCACCTGTTCTGATGTCAGGCTCCAGCCAACAGCACCGAGGTTCTGATGAAGCTGTAATTCGTTGCGTGCCCCGATGATGACCGAGGAAACAGTTGGCCGTTGCAAAAGCCAATTGAGTGCCACCTGCGGGACGGTCTTGCCGGTCTCCGATGCGACATCATCGAGTGCATCGACAACCCGAAAGAGGTAATCGTCCTCAACCGGCGGACCAAAGCTCGCGGTTTCATGGAGACGGCTGCCTGCGGGCAACGCTGCCCCACGGCGGATTTTCCCGGTCAAACGTCCCCAGCCAAGTGGGCTCCAGACCATCGCACCAAGCCCCTGATCTGCGCCGAGCGGCATCAGATCCCACTCATAGTCACGACCGACGAGGGAGTAGTAGACCTGATTGGTGACGTAGCGGGGCCAGCCATATCGATCGGCGACAGCCAACGATTTCATCACCTGCCAGCCAGAGAAGTTCGAGATGCCGGTGTAGCGAACCTTGCCGGCACGCACGAGTGTGTCGAGCGTAGACAAGACTTCCTCAACCGGAGTGTAGGCATCGAAGGCGTGTAGCTGGAGGATATCGATATAATCTGTCTGGAGACGGCGCAGTGCATCCTCAACGGAGCGGATCAGTCGGAAATGGGACGAACCAGCATCGTTGGGACCGTCGCCCATGGGCAGGCTGGTCTTGGTCGAAATCAGGACCGCGTCGCGCCGTCCCTTGACGGCTTCCCCCAACACTTCTTCCGAAGCGCCATTCGAGTAGACGTCCGCCGTATCGAACAGATTGACACCTGCTTCGAGGCAGATGTCGACGAGGCGGCGTGCTTCTGTGGCATCTGAATTGCCCCAGTGGCTGAAGAGCGGACCGGAGCCACCGAAAGTGCCGGCTCCAAAGCTGAGAACTGGAACCTTGAGGCCGGATTTGCCGAGATAACGATAGTCCATGGGAATTTTCCTTATGAATCGGAAGGGAAATGATCAGCGGCCAAGCAAAGCATCGACGTCGATCGCCGCAGCCATAGCTTTGTAACCGGCATCGCCTGGATGAAGGTGATCGCCAGAATCCAGCTCGGCCTTCATGCGGGCCGGATTCGCGGGATCGCGCAGAACAGCGTCGAAATCCACGAAGTCATCAAAAGCGCCACTCTCACGGATCCACTGGTTCACTGTTTGCCGGATCCTGTCTTTCTCAGGTGAGTGGTGACCTTCGATTATCGAACCTTTCGCCACACCTTCATTGGGGGCGATCGTGCCAGCGATGATGCGGACATTGTTGGCGTGAGCCATTTCGATCAATTCGCGGTAGCCCTGAATGATGTCTTCAGCACTGACCATCTCCTCGTCCGGCGCAAAGCCGCCGCCGGGCCAACCGATGTCGTTAGTTCCGAACTTGACGATAACGGCCTTCACGCCCGGCTGCGCAAACACGTCGCGCGATGCGCGAACCAGTCCGGCGCGTCCCATTCCGTCTTTCAGCAGACGGCCACCGGAAATACCGGCATTGAGAACGCCGATACCGCTTCCCGCCAGTCGCTCGGCCAAAACATCCGGCCAACGGGTGTTGGCACCTGGAGTAGAGCCGTTCCCGTCCGTAAGCGAGTCACCGATTGCGACGATTGTGGTCGGCGCCTGTTCAGTTTCCACGATCAGTCCGCTGAAGAAAACGCGTGTACTGAATTGCGACGCGGTATCGGGCAAGCTCACGTCTCCAGTCATATTGCCGTTTACGAGATAGGCAGTATCGCGTGCATCAAAGTGGAAGCCGGCAGGCCAGGTGGTCTCTGGGAGGTAAAGCGATACCGCTACTTCAGCAAGGGCTGGCAGCGACAGGTTGACCGGATCGCTTATGATGCGTCCACCGGCGGGAATCACGACTTCAGGATTTCCACCGAAGTGCAACACGCGGTCCGTGCCAGCTATGATCGCCGAGCCCTTCTCATGGCGAGCCAGACGGGCCGCGCCGATGCGAAGTGGCGTAGCCCCATCTTCGTTGCTGATGACCACTCGCAGCTTGTTGCCACCGATGCTCAGTCGCGCCATCTGGCGGATGGTTTGCCGATAGTAGTGAGCGGGAACCCCGAGCGGGAGAACGAAATTGCCGTCCCATATCGGCTGCGTGGCCGACATCCAGCTTGGGCTCCAGAAATTGCCTGCCTGTGCAGCACTTGCGGTGGAAACCGCGATCGTGCCGGCAACGGCAAGGGCGATAGCGCCGTGATAAAGGATAGACCGCATGGAAGAGGTTTTCATGGTGATGTCCCTTGATAAAACATGTTTGGAAGGTTTGGGACGTAGCTCCGGATCGATGGATGGCGCGCGGGCCCTTTTCCCGTGCACATCCGGTGCCCGCGCCCTTTGCATCGCCGAAACCATCCGTGGCCGAAGCGATAACGTTCGGGATCGATGATTATGAAGCCGGCGGCGTTTGTTCGTCTGGCACCGCTTCAGCGAAGACTGCTTCGAGCAAAGGCCCGCCTGGTGCGCGGAAAAACAGTCGCCGCTCCTGAACGTCGGCCAGATCCATCGTGCTGTAACGTATGCCAACCCGTTCAAGTCTGGACCGGAAACCAGCATAGCCGCTCAGTTTGAACCCGACGTGGTCTATGGCCTCGGATGCGCAATCGAGATGATTGCCAAACGAGCCTATAATGTGAACAACCGGATGACCTTCGCTGTATAGCCAGCAACCGGGGATGCGCTGTAGCTGGCAAGGGCGCGGGCCCGGTACCATGTCGAAGACCTGGATAAAGAAATCGCGGGTGGCAGGAATGTTGCGGGTGCGGAGGGTGACGTGATCGAGTTGCATGTTCCGTCTCCTTTCGGAAACAGTTCTAACTCGTACATACATCACGTAGAATTGGTGATAAACTGAAATGATAATTCGGAGATCACGAATAATGATTCTGGACAATCTGGCACTGTTTTTACGCATTGTGGAAAAGGGCGGTCTCGCCGCTGCGGGACGTGAGATGGGCCTGGCGCCAGCGACAGTTACCGAGCGTCTGGCGGCGCTTGAAGCTTATTATGGTGCCACCCTGCTTACCCGCACGACGCGGGCGATCAGTCTGACAGAAGAAGGTCGGCATCTTGTTACTGGTGCCAGACGACTGCTCGCAGAGGCTGAAGAACTGGAAAGTCGCATCAGGCTGGGTGCAGAAACCATTTCTGGCCCAATTCGCCTGAGCGCTGCCGAGGATATTGGTCGAACCTATATCGTCCCGATTGTCGATGCATTCCTCCATGAGCACCCTAACGTTACGGTCGATCTCCAGCTGAGCGACGGTTATGTCGATCTCGTCGGCCAAGGGATCGACTTTGCGATCCGTCACGGTGTTATGGTCGACAGCTCGATGCGTAGCCGCTCTCTTGGCACAAACCGTCGACTGGTCTGCGCGTCTCCAGCGTACCTGAAAGAGAACGGCACGCCGCAACATCCCGATGATCTTGCCGCCCATGATTGTCTGGTCGTTCGTTTTGGTCAGGACCTTTACGCGGAGTGGCCATTCCGGATTGACGGTGAGGTCACCCGCGTGATGGTGCGCGGGCGGCGTGCTGCCAATGACGGCGGGCTTGTTCGGGAATGGTGCGTTGCCGGTAAAGGCATCGCCCTGAAGTCCTTGCTGGATGTCGAGCTGGATCTGGCCTCGGGCGCGCTTGTGGAAATACTGAAAGAGTTCTCACCCGGTAACACCGACCTGCGGATTGTCTATCCGGCAGGTTCCGTTCAACCACGCCGTGTTCGCCTTCTGATAGATAGGATTGCTGATGCACTGAAACGTGATCGATGATCGTCGACCTGCGGGACATCAATGGAGCGCTGAAACAACCTCAGTCTGGATCGACGATTGGCGGAACCGCAGAGAGGATGAGCCGTTGCGGTAACTGGCAACCCTGCCTGCCTGGCCGGTCAGGGCCGAAACTGTTCGGCAAAGCACCGGTCATTTCCAGCTTGTCCGGACGCCACGGCTGTATTGCTTTGGGCAAGCTGGTGATCGGGAGAGCTCAAACCAACGAAATCCCGAAGGCCCAGGTCCGCTTGACCTCGACATTTCGATTAGAGATGCAGCCAGAATCCTCCCCCTGCATGTCGGGGGAGGATTTTTGTGCCGGATAGCTGCTATGCCAGATCGAAGCGATCTGCGTTCATCACTTTGGTCCAGGCGACAACGAAGTCCTTTACGAACTTCTCCCTGCTGTCATCCTGGGCATAGACTTCCGCATAGGCGCGAAGGATCGAGTTCGAACCAAAAACGAGGTCGACGCGCGTAGCGGTGAACTTCGGCGTACCGGTCTTGCGGTCGCGGATTTCGTAGAGGCCTTCACCGGTCGGGATCCACGAATTGTTCATGTCGGTCAGCGTGACGAAGAAGTCTGTCGTCAATGCACCTGCCTTGTCCGTGAAGACACCGTGTGACGTACCGCCGTAGTTTGTCCCGATGGCGCGCATGCCACCGATAAGGACCGTCATTTCAGGGGCGCTGAGGCCCATGAGCTGTGCCCGGTCGAGAAGCAGTTCTTCGGCACTGACCACATAGTCCTTTTTTTGCCAGTTGCGGAAACCGTCAGCCAGCGGTTCAAGCGGAGCGAAGCTTTCAGCATCAGTCTGCTCGGCGGTTGCGTCGCCGCGTCCTGGAGCGAAAGGCACTTCAATATCAAAACCGGCGGCCTTGGCTGCCTGTTCAACACCGAAATTGCCAGCCAGCACGATGACATCAGCCAGACTTGCACCGGACGCGGCTGCGATCGGTTCAAGGATCGAGAGAACGCGGGCCAGACGTTCAGGTTCGTTACCTTCCCAGTTCTTCTGCGGAGCCAGGCGGATGCGTGCACCGTTGGCTCCACCGCGGAAATCCGAACCACGATAGGTACGGGCACTGTCCCAGGCAGTGGACACCAGATCTTGAATAGAAAGGCCAGAAACGGCAATCTGGGCCTTCAGATCCTTGACGTCGTAATCAGTACGACCAGCCGGAATAGGATCTTGCCAGATGAGATCTTCGGTTGGAGCGTCCGGACCGATGTAACGGGTCTTCGGGCCCATGTCGCGATGAGTAAGTTTGAACCATGCGCGGGCAAAAGCATCGGAGAATGCGTCGAAATCGTTCATGAAGCGTTCGGAAATCGCGCGGTAGATCGGGTCGAGCTTCAGCGCCATATCTGCATCGGTCATCATCGGATTGAGACGAATCGACGGATCTTCCACGTCGACCGGTTTGTCCTCCTCAGCGATCGAAACAGGTGCCCACTGCGAAGCACCAGCCGGGCTCTTTACCAGATGCCAATCGTGCTTGAACAGCATCTGGAAGAAGCCGTTGTCCCACTTGGTCGGCTCCGTAGTCCATGCACCTTCGATGCCGGAAACGACGGTATCACGACCGATACCGCGGCCCTTGGTGTTCATCCAGCCCAGTCCCTGGTATTCTGGGCCTGCATCTTCCGGATTGGCACTCAGGTTAGACGGATCACCATTGCCGTGGGACTTGCCGATGGTATGACCACCTGCGGTCAGAGCCACAGTTTCTTCGTCGTCCATACCCATACGGGCAAAGGTTTCGCGCATCTGAGCTGCTGTTGCCAGCGGATCAGACTTGCCGTTAACGCCTTCCGGGTTGACGTAGATGAGGCCCATCTGGACCGCAGCAAGCGGATTGTCGAGCGTGTTCGGCTTGGTAAGATCACCATAACGGCCATCGCTCGGTGCAAGCCATTCCTTTTCGTTGCCCCAATAGGTGTCCTTTTCAGGTGCCCAGATGTCTTCGCGACCGAAGGCGAAACCATAAGTCTTGAGGCCGGCGACTTCATAGGCGATCGTACCGGCAAGCGCGATCAGGTCGGCCCAGGAAATCCGGTTGCCGTACTTCTTCTTGATCGGCCACAGCAGACGGCGCCCCTTGTCGGTGTTGACATTATCCGGCCAGGAATTGAGTGGAGCAAAACGCTGATTGCCGGTGTTGGCGCCGCCGCGACCGTCGGAGGTGCGGTAGGAACCGGCAGCGTGCCAGGTCACACGAGCCATCATGCCGACATAGCTGCCCCAGTCGGCAGGCCACCACTCCTGACTATCCGTCATGAGCGTGCGCAGATCGGTCTTGAGAGCCTCTACGTCGAGCTTCTTCAGCTCTTGCTTGTAATCGAAGTTCTTGCCCAGCGGATTGGTCTTGGTGTCATGCTGGTGCAGAATGTCGAGGTTCAGCGCATTGGGCCACCATTCCATGACAGAATTGCCAAGCGCGGTATTGCCGCCGTGCATGACCGGACATTTTCCGGCCGATTTCGTCTTCACGTCCATGATTGCTCTCCGATGGCTTTCCGAAAGATGGCTTTCGCTAAATTGAACGGGCGGCTGACACTGGCATACCAAAGCGACCGCTATGAAGGCGGTCGCTTCGGAGCCAACAATCAGTATTGGCACGGTAATCAATGCTTTCGATAAATTCCAATTGTATATTCTTAAGGCTGCGATATGCTGAGCTTATGATTGGCCTCTCCATGAAACACCTCCGCTACTTTGACTCGCTTGCGCGATTGAGCCATTTTGGACGTGCGGCGGCGGCATGTTCCATCTCCCAGCCTGCACTGTCCTTGCAAATCAAGGAACTGGAAGACCTGATCGGCGCTCCTTTGGTAGAGCGCGGCGGCAGGCAAATCCGCCTTACCGGCCTTGGCGAAGAATTTGCGGAAAGGGTGCGTGGCATCCTGCGCTCAGTTGACGAACTGGAAGAGCTGGCTCGTGCGGCGCATGGCCCATTTACCGGTCGCCTGCGTCTGGGCGTGATCCCGACTGTTGCGCCTTATCTTTTGCCTGAAGTTATCAAGACACTGACCCAACGCTATCCGGGGCTGGAACCCAGACCACGAGAGGCAATCACTCAAAAGCTGATCGAAGACTTGCTGGAAGCCAAACTTGACGCCGCGATTGTTGCCTTGCCGATTTCGGAGCCTGCCTTGCAGGAAGTTCCTCTTTTTGAGGAGGAGTTTGTCCTGATGCGCCCGTTGGAGGATGCGGGCAAGCCAGTTCCGAGCGCCGAAAAACTGCATGAAATGCGTTTGCTTCTGTTGGAAGAAGGGCATTGTTTTCGCGATCAGGCCCTGTCGTTCTGTAATATCGCAGATGCGCCGCCGCGCGAACTAATGGAGGGTAGTTCGCTTTCCACGCTTGTTCAGATGGTGGGCGCAGGCATAGGCATCACGCTTGTGCCGGAGATGGCTGTCTATACGGAAACCCTTGCGGCAAATGTCTGCATGTTCCGCCTCGCAGAGCCACGGCCCTTGCGGACCATCGGATTGGTCTGGCGCAAAAGCAATCCGCTGTCATCCCAACTCAAGCAGATTGCCGAAATTGTCCAGGACGTGGGCTTACACCACCAGGCGAGAATGCAGAAGCTGCTGAGCCCTTAGTAAAACGGAGCAGCAACGAACCAGCCAGTGTGGCGCAGGAAGAGTGTATCCAATTCCATTTGATCAGGCGGGACGCGCTGTTGTGACTCTGGAATGCAGGTATCACAACCGTCATAGTTGACAACGTAATTGCCATATAAACCACGAGTTTTTCCTGTGGTCGACAACGACAAGCGTAATTTATCCAGCACCCGCCCCGTAGTCACTTTTCAGTTCTCAGAACCAGGCGGTCTTAAGAAAACAATCGATTAGATGCCTTAAAATGCACCCATATTCAATCACCTGCATAATACACAACGGCCACTAAACATTGGGACTTAAACAAGTTTTGAGACGTGCGTATCTTGAAGGGATAAACTGCCATCCCCAGAAAGAGAATGCCATTTTGAGCCCCAACTAGCATTGAAAAGCCGGATCCTGGGCCTGAAACAGAAAACGTTTCAGACTCACTCCGGCAAATAAAATGTAGGGTGGAACGGCAAGTGAATAGTGACCACAGTTGAGTTGCAGAACATTGGCGCGCGTAGCAATACTTCTCAATTTTTCGATGAGTGCATCCGAGAATGCTGGCAAAACGACTTTGTCTCGTTTAGCCAGTATGAACTGAATATCGAGATTTGCCCGCGCGAGACTATAGACGTAATTCTCTAGGTTAAGCGGGGCCCAAGCTCGTCGAAGTTCTGCTATCCCGATCGATGTTTGCAGTCCATCACGAATTGGGCGCGTTGCACGGCCTGTCCAGACCATATCAGCGAGACTCCCGGCGGTTAGAAACAGAGAGGCTTTGGATACGTTGGGGTCATGCGCTGCAATCAGTCCTGCCACCCATGAACCGAGGCTCATTCCTACAACGGATATTTCGCAATAACCTTCTTTCTTCAACCAACGGATGAGCTTTTGCCCATCCCAAACCGCCTGGCGGATTGCCTGGATTGTACGACCGAGACTCGGGCTAAGCATATAATCGGCATATTCCGCCCCCGGACGGCTTCTCTCAAAATGATAAGGCATAGAAATTTCGATAACCGCCACCCCTCTTTTCGAGAGATATTTCGCTATCTGTTGGTTTCGGGATCGTGCATTCCAATGATGGAAAATAACCGTTGCCTTATCGTGCGATCCACTTTCGGTAATCCTGGCCCAAACCAGATTGTTTTCTCGAACGTCCGTAGAAAGGTCAGACGGGAACCTGAGGAATTCTCCTTCGCGGTAATACTCTGGGTCGTGCCCGGTTGGCGCTTTGAAAAAGGCGGGGCTCGAGGTCGCCCGTTCCGCGAGAACGCAAAACTCCTCAATCGTCGTGGCGCTCGTAGCGTCGGGAAACACAAGATCAGCGTCTATGCGAAAACCAGTTGTCTTTTTTGCTACTTCTCCGCGTTGTGCGCGCCGCTCATCCCAACGATCGAGCCAGAAATGATACAATTTGTTTGCTTCCCTACCATTTGACCGCGATTGTCTTAAACAGACCGTTTCACGCTTTCAACACTGTAACGTTTAGAAAAACTGAAATACCGCATATTGCCAATGACGAGTAATATTACGATCATTGACCTTCTCCACACAGGTAAAATCTCATCCGCTCCTGACTTTTGTGCCGATTTCCTATAGGAACGGTTCAACGGAGTTTTCCACGCCAGGTATGGGCCACGATAGGCGCTCGTATCGTTGAAATTGTACAACTTCTTGGGCCATCCAAGGGGAATGGCTATTGCTATTCTTCTTCCAAAGACGAGTTTGTAACGCGGCAGTCGACAGGCTGATCCACAACGGGGTTCACGATGGGTTGAGGGACAAGCCGGACTGACTGGCAACCAATTCACCAGGTAGATCCAACGCGGCTATTCGCGCTTGTGGACGATGTGCCCCAGCTTGGCCAGTCGCAACTTAGATATTCCTGCTTTATCGGTCAGATCGCGAGCCTGCGACAATCAGCTTCCGCTGATATTGCGCCATGCCATATAGGTAGCGACTATCACGATCATAAGCGCAAACAGTACGTTAAGAGTGCCCTTGCGACTTTCCAGCAGCCCCGCCATGGATGCGCCGCTGTAGCCACCTACGATACCGCCGCCGACAAAGGCGACCGCTAATGGCCAGTCAACCATGTCCGACATAGCATATGAAACGGCAGTGGTCATTCCAAAGGCCGTAACTGCGACCAATGAAGAGCCGACAGCGTTGATCATCGGCATGCCAGTCGAGGCGATCAGGCCAGGTACAATCAGGAAACCTCCGCCGATCTCGAAGAATCCGGACAGGACACCGGTTCCGCCGCCGACGCCCAACACTTTTGGCAGTTTCTCACGCGTGCAGACGGTAGCGGGATCGCCCTCAATGTGTCTGCGGCGAAACATCAGCGCAGCAACCACCACCATCACGCCCGCAAACAAGACAAGCAACTGGCGACCATCAATGGCTTTACCCAGGGATGCACCAAATGACGCGCCGATGACTCCGGCGAAACTGAAGATCGCAGCACATCGCCAGTTTACCCTGCCGTTGCGGGCATGATTGGCGAGCCCGGTGATCGCATTGGCTGCGACTGAGACCGCACTGGTGCCAATGGCAAGATGCGCGCTTGGAACGCCAACAAGGTAGATCATCAGTGGAACGGCCAAGATGGAGCCGCCGCCGCCGAACAACCCAAGGCTCACACCGACAATGCCGCCTGAGAGTGCGCCCAAAGCATATTGAACGGGTTCCAGAAACATGATCCTGGCCTCTTTCAATCCGAATTGAAGTTTAACGGTCTATTCCGGTTCGGAGACTTCGTCACACCGCAGCGATACCAGGCTTCTTGTTGGTTGCCATCCGAGCCAACCACATGCCTAGAAACATCATCGGCAGGAAGACATAAGCGCCGGTCGCGCCGAGCGTTACAGCGGTAAGCGCTGGCCCCGGACAGAAGCCACCCAGCCCCCAGCCAATTCCGAAGATGGCCGGACCGGCGACAACCCCGCTGTCGATGCTGGTCTTTGTTGGCAGCTGAAAGGACGTGCCAACAACCGGACCGGGACGCCTGAACACGATGCGATAGCCGAAAAAGGCTGTTATGACAGCGCCACCCATGACGAAAGCCAATGACGGATCCAAGGCGCCCAACAGATCGAGAAAGTTCAGCACTCTGGCCGGGTCCGACATACCCGACGCGACGAGCCCGATGCCGAACAACAGTCCAGTTGCAAGATTGATGAGGAACGACATGGTCATACTCCCGCGACATGACGGACAAGAGCGTTGCGAAAGCAGCAGCCATAAAGACCAGGGTGGTCACGGTCGAGCGCAGCGACAGCCGGGACAGGTCGCAGACGTCATGGCCGCTGGTGCAGCCATTGCCATAAACCGATCCGAAGCCAACCAGCAGACCGGCAACCACCATTACTGGCAGATTGGAGGAGACCGATTGCATTACAGGCTGCCCGGTGGATGCTGAATAGACAAGTGGGCCACAATCAACCCCAGCACGAAGCCAAGGCGTGACAGGAATCCACCATCGAGTTAAGGCGGCAGCAAACGGCTTGCAATGCCACGGATACCGGCGATGCGCCCGTCCCAGGCCATCAACAGAACAGCAGCAAGGCCAATCAGCGCTCCGCCAAACAGTGAAGGAAGATAAAAGGTAAAAGTCATTTTTCGTCCGCCGGATTACAATAGATGGCGTAGAGCGCCTGTATGAGCAGCGCCGCCTTCTTTTCCGTGAGCTGGTAGAAGATCTGCTTGGCGTCCCGACGTGTTTCGACGATGCCGGCGTCACGCAACACGCCGAGTTGCTGCGATAAGGTCGGTTGATGAATGTCGAGTTTGTTTTCCAGCTCGCCGACGGAGAACTCTCCATCGACAAGCGCACATGCGAGCCGCAAACGGCCGGGGTGCGCAAGCGTCTTGAGAAGCGAGGCAACCTCGACGGCGCGCGCGTCCATGTCTTCGCGTGACATGGACGGCTTCTGGTGAGTGCTCAGCGTCGTCACCATGCTGCACCGCCAAGCGCATTCAGCGGGAACTTGAGATAGCGGTTCCCGTTTGCATCTGGCTCAGGCAGACGCCCACCGCGAATATTCACCTGTAAGGCATGGAGGATCAGTTTGGGCATTGGCAACGTCTTGTCGCGCGCTTCGCGAAGTGCTACGAACGCCACTTCCGTCATATCAGCCAGGTGAAGGTTCGTCCGCTTTTGTTCAGCGACAGTACTTTCCCATTTTGCTGCACGCCCGTCTGGTTCATAATCATGGCCGGTGAACAGCCGCGTTTCATCGGGAAGCGCCAGAATCCGCTGGATGCCCTCCCAGAGCGCTTTGGCACTCCCACCGGGGAAATCCGCGCGTGCCGTGCCGGAATCCGGCATGAAGATGGTATCATTCACAAAAGCGGCGTCCCCGATCACGTAGGTGATCGAAGCCAGCGTGTGGCCAGGTGTGAAAATCACCCGGCCCTGCAATGCACCGAGCGCGAATGTCTCGCCATCAGTGAAGAGTCGATCCCACTGTGATCCGTCCGTGGCGAGCTCGGACAGATTATAGATGTCTTTCCAGAGCTTCTGTACATCGACGACACGGGCACCTATGGCCGTAAGGGCACCGGTCTTCTCCTTCAGATAGTGCGCCGAAGAGAAATGGTCGGCGTGCGGATGCGTGTCGAGGATCCACTCGACCTTCAGTCCCTCCTCGCTGACATAGTCCAGGATGGCGTCGGCATGCGTCGTGGCAGTCGTCCCCGACTTCTCATCGAAGTCGAGAAGCGGATCGATGATGGCACAGGCCTTCGTCGCCGGATCAGAGACGACATACTGGATACTTCCTGTCCGGGGATCATAGAAACCCTTTACCCTGGGTGCTCCTGGGGCTTGCTTGTCGAGCCAGCGCATACCGATCGAGAGGTCGATGCCATGGCTCTTGCCGAAGGCTTCAACTTCCTCGCGGACCATTCGTCCATCAAGTACTTCGCCAAGCACATGAAGAGTCAACGCACGCCCGGCGCCTTTGCAATGTGCCACTACCGGGCCATCGGCCCCGTTTACAGCGCACTGAAAGGCTCGGATATCCGCTTCGGTGATGGTAGCGGCTGTGACCGGAATAAACGAATAAGCAACGCCAGCAGCCTGGGCAGCCTGTTTTTCAACAGCGTTTCCCGGCTGGTCGGTATCTTCCCCGTCTGGCCGGAGGTTGATGATAGCCTTAAAACCCTCACGGGCAAGGTCAGCAAATTTGGCGGGATCGATCTGACCCGTCACGGTCAATCGCTCATTGATCTTCGTCAGTTTCATTAAGCGCTCCTGCAATTTTCAATTTACTAATGTATATAATATCAAACCGTATAATATCAACGTATCGACGACAGGCCCTCAGGAGCTGACAGACTACGTTATAGATTATCTTGCGCGGTAAGAACGCCAACAGCGCATTCCTTGAACTGACTGGGATCTATTTCATCCGCGTTGGATTTGTTCGACCAGTCAATATTCTCGAGCAGCCCCTGTTCGCACGCCATGGTGACCTCGTCGTCCTCCATCTGCATGACGTCCCAGGTAACATTTCCCGCGTCAACCATTGCCTTCTGCTTGGCAAGGCCGCCATTCGTTGTGTCTTCGAGCACCTTGATGCCCTTTTCCTTGGCGTAGGGCGCGAAATAGGCTTCGCGAAAAGCGTCCTGGATCGCGCCGCCAAAGCCGACAACAGTCAGATCGCGAGCATGGGCACCAGAAAGGCAAGCTGTAGTCGCGATGCCCGTTGAAGCTGAACAGCCATTGCGCTCCCAACGCCCCATCGATTGCCCGTTGATCCAGTGAAAGCGTCACGCACACGCAGGCGTCGACGGCTAAGTGCCAACCGTCGCTTATCAGATCATTGCCGAATTTAACCGTATCGCTGGCGCTCATGCCGCTGCTGGATGCGGCTCATCTGGTAGAGGCAGCCGTCCGATCCCATATTGGTCGGTGGCTACTCTCGATCTCTGAATAAGTAATCCCAGGCGCCGTCTGATCGCCACCAAAGCCGATTTCGTTTCCCGTCTCACGCGTTGAATGCCATGATAAGGGGCTGGCCAAAAAGCTTCGCCCAGGCGATAGAGCTGGCGCGCTGGATCGCGACGATCGACGTATCGGCGGTCCACCAGCCATTGCCGATTGCCACGACGATATCAGGGGAATGGAGCATCGACTGAAGTATCGGCCAGACGACGAGCTGCTCATAGCAGATCAGCGGCGCAAGTGTCACTCCGTTGATCTCGACGGTCGGATTGGCAAAGAATTTCGCCGGCACGCCTCCTCCCTGCCCAATCCAGACACGCCAAGGTTGCCACATGGACACAGGAACCGGCATGCGTTCGCGATAGAGGATTCCGGTTCGGTCTGCCGAGACCGCTACCAGAATATTGTCGTAACCCTGATGCTCGACTACGATCGCCCCCCCAATGACGGTAACAACGGAATCGCGCAAGCCGTCTCGCCAGAGACGCTCGACGGTTGGCGTCCAGAAACCGAGGGCGCTTTCGGGAAGGACGACGAACCGGGTCTGCGGATCGGCGTGCGACCGAACCGTTGCGATCAGATCACGTTGATGGCCGAGCGAAACGTCGCGGCCAAGGATATGACCGTGTTCGAGATCGACACCTTTCCATCCCGGGGGTAAAGCCGCAGGCGTCCAGCTTGCGGCAGACCAGGCCCAAAATCCTCCGAGAACGATGGCTGCGGCCGGCCAGCCTCGCGATGTCATCAACACGGGAATGGCCGCAGTCCCCGCAAGCCCCCACCATCCCCATCCAGGAAAGAGTACGCCGGCCGCGGTGATCGGCTGCGCCCATCCGGTGATGCCGAACGGGGGTAACGCCAGCAAGACGGTCGCCACTAGATAGCGCATTGCTCTCCTCCCTGCTGACGGGTCGTTCTCCGGAAAGCCCCGGCCCGCATCAACCCGCCGAAGCCGCCCCTTTTTCGGTTGCCTTGACCATGCCACGGCATGCACGATGACGAATGAAATCGAGGCCGCCAGCCAGAGCATCAGGCCGGGCCAGAGGTCGGCGGCGAAGAAATTCGCGACACCGAGGGGCAGTCCGCGCGTGGCAGCCAGGAAATATCCAGCCGAAACAAGAGCTGCGACCACACGCGACGGCGACAGCGCCCATAGCGCCGGAAAGATCATGGCGACCGGAAGCGCCAGGACGTACCCGCTCCAGCCGATCACGCCGGCGGCAATCGCCGCCCCGATTAGAAGGGCCGGGAACATCTTGTCAAGGATCGAAGACAAGAACAGGCAAGCCGAGACCGAGCAGCCCGCTGTCCGGGACTGGTCCAAAATATCGGGAGTCATAGGAGCTCGCATAGATAGAGTGGAGATAGACATGACCGGTCGGCACGACGCCACCGGCATAGGGTCGGATCGTCCTGCCCTCGCCGTCGATTGGCCGAAGCTCGGAGCCGGGGAGTTCCACGCCATCGATGACGACGATCTTACCAATCTCAACACGCTGACCAGGAAGCGCGGCGACGGTCTTGATAAGGGGCGCCACACCGCCGGGACATGGGCCCCACCGCAGATATCCGCGACGGCGCGCCTCCTCGAACGAGGCCGTCATCGGCGGGCAGATGAACACCAGGTCGCCGCGGGCAGCGGCCCGATAGAGTGCCTCGATGCGCCAAATTCCAAGCGGCTCGCTCGGCGTCAGGTTCAAACGGAACCCGCCGGTGAAGGCGATGGCCGCCACACCGGACAGGATCGCCACCAGGCTCACAACGGACAAGACAATGTACCGTCCCCTCATTTCTTCAAACCCGGCGTCTGGCTTTGCGAGAGCCGCAGGTCCTCAACCTGCTTGAGCGTCACGGCCGTGCGTTCGTGCGCGGCGAGTTGCTGGGCTGCACGCAAGATCGGCCAAGCCTCCGCGAGGCGCTCCCTTTCCTCAGGTGCGAGTTCCCGAGCAAGTTTTTCGAACGGCTTGCCGGAAGGTCCGCGAGCGGCATTAGTGAGCAGGCTGCGTTCGCCGAACCGTTCAGCAATAGCCTTATTGAAGCCGTCCAGTTCGACCTTCACCATTTTGTCGGCAAGCACGTATTCGAGACTCGCCGACAGGTCGTTGCAGTCGATCGCGTCGCGCACCCGCTCGAGTGCAGCCCGTGCCAACGGTGACAGCGCCGGAATATCGATCGAGACGCGATAACGTTTCGCTCTCTCTTCCGCCACAAGCCGCTGGGTGGCGCTTTCGCGTATCTCAAGATAGCGAGTAAGGTCACGAGCGAGTGCTGGCGCATTGAGCTCAGCCGTATTGCGATCCTGCTTGTCGGTACGGCTCGCCAGCAGCCCCGTCTTACCCTTCAGCGCCCCAAAGGATTCAGGTTCGTTGGCTAGCTTCATGGAAGCCGATTGTGCGAAGCCCGGGTCCTTCAGCATGGCATCGACATTGACGGCCCTGAACGCGGCTTCCGGATCGGCATAAACGAGACAAAAGCGCGTCGAGACCTCGTCCCATTGCTGCTTCAGTGCCGGATCGGAAACTAGCTTGTCCTCGACTGCCTGCTCGAGGGATTTCGGGAATATGGTGATGCCCGCGACCATGGGTCTGGTCTCCTTGGTACTGTTGAAAATTGATTGCTGCTGCGCACGCGCCGCGAGGCCGAGTTTCGCTCCAACGGCGATCAGACGCGCCTGCAGATCGGCAAGCAGTTGCTTCTGCCTGACCTTCCATTCCACACGATCGCGGACGATCGTGCGGGCCACTTTCATAAGATGAAGGCCGCGGATCTGGGCGAAGCGGAGGGCGGCGCGATAGGACGACGCCTTCTCGTAGTCGAGCGTCGTTTCTTTTGATCCGTCCCGCGACAGACGCTCGGAGAGACGGGCGAGCGCGATCGCCTTGATGTCGACGACTTTCCAGCTATGGCGCTTAACCTGCTTGCCGTCGGGAAGCCGCACGGTCTCCGAACCGTTGTGATTGATCCCGATGCGATCGCCGATCGCGCTGCCGGCGGCGCTGATCGCCCGCTTGAGGTCGACGCCCCAGATCGTGTGCTGTTGTCCTGCGCCAGTCTCCAGCGTTACGAAATAGCTGTCGCCGTTTTTCGGGTCATTCTGGTAAGGTGCGGCGCCATGATCGACGAGCACGCCGCCGTGGCTC
This sequence comes from Brucella cytisi, assembly GCF_038433355.1. Classification (NCBI taxonomy): domain Bacteria; kingdom Pseudomonadati; phylum Pseudomonadota; class Alphaproteobacteria; order Hyphomicrobiales; family Brucellaceae; genus Brucella; species Brucella cytisi. The sequence goes on along the minus strand of NZ_JBCAUP010000025.1, from coordinate 40,553 downwards.
ATAAGCTCGTTCAGGCCGACATAAAGTCGCGCCGCGTCGCGATGACGCGTCAGCGCCACATAGGTCAGATGGCGATCCATGGTTTGCGAAGCGAGCACCCTGATATCATCGACGGTCGCGCCTTGCGACTTGTGCACGGTCGTCGCGTAGCCGTGATCGATGTTGGCGTAGAAGCGCTGCTCTATCGAGACCTTGCGGCACTCGTCGCCCTCTCCGATCTCGACAACCATCCGGTCGGGGATCGCCTCGATGACAGTGCCCAGGACGCCGTTCTTGACGCCGAGCGATCCCTCATTCTTGAGAAATACGATCCGATCGCCGGCGGAGAAGCGGCGTGCGCCATCCTCGGTGCGGAACAAGTGGCCAGCATCGACAATGCCGCGCTCAACGAGCTTCTCTCGCGCCAGCTCGTTCAGAGCCCGAACATCGGCGCGACGGTGTGCGAGGATGAGCGAACTCCTGGTCGGATCATAGTCGCGGTTCCAGTCCTCGATCAGCGCAAGGGCGGCCTCCTCACGGGTCCATTCCATTCGCACCATGCCGGCGGCATCAAAAGCGGCGAGTGTCGCGCCGATCCGGCCGCGCGAAAGATCGATCGAGGCACGCCGCATCCACTCTTTACGCTGGCGATAGATCGTTCCAAGTTCCGCATATCCGATGCGATCGGTGATGGCGCGGAAGGCCGCTCCCGCCTCAATTGGCTGTAGCTGATCGGGATCGCCAACGAGGACGAGCTTGGCGCCGGATGTCGTGGCTGCATTGACGAAGAGCGCCATCTGACGCGACGATACCATGCCGGCCTCGTCGAGAACGAAAACCGTTTTGTTATCGAGTTGACCGCGGCCATCCTTCCAGAGCAGTTCCCAGGAGGCAAGCGTGCGCGAGACTATGCCTGCCTCCGTCTCCAGGCCCTCTGCCGCCTTGCCGGCGAGCGCGCCACCAACGACGCGATAGCCGGCCTCTTCCCAAGCTTCGCGCGTCGCTTTCATCATAGTGGTCTTTCCCGCACCGGCGCGACCGACCACAGCAGCAATGCGCTCATCGCCGGTGACATGCTCGATCGCCGAACGCTGTTCGTCGGACAGGCGCCCGTGTCCCGCGAAAGTTGCGTCAAGGATCTTCGTCCGGACGCCATGGCAGGTCCGGCGCGACAGCCAGACCGCCTGCTTTGCCATCTCCGCCTCGAGTACGATAAGTTCACGCTTTGCGTATTTCGCAGGCTCACGGATGCCGGTCGCAAGCGAGATACCTTCACGCTCCAGCCGCAGGACGTGCGGGTTCTGCAGGATGCGCGCCATCAGGTTCTGGAACAGCGTGGTATCGTCGATGTAACGGTGAAGGACCCTCGCGACATCGCGTTCATCGAAGACGCTTTTCTCGCGGGTGATGAGGTCGAGGACGAGTGCGGGATCGCGTACGATGCGAGCCCTGTTTTCCTTGCGGCGTTCCGCCTGCAGCGCACTGCGTTCGAGCTTTAGGAAGCGGATCGCACCCTGTTCTTCGACAAGCTCGGCTTTGCGTTCCATCGCCTTGGCGCCGACGCCGAGATGGATGGTCGGGACAAGATCGATCCCCTGCTTATCGTAGGAGCGTCCGTCGACCCGAAGATCGATACCGCTCAACGCCAGATGGTGGTTCTGACGTTCGAACCAGCCGTCGCGTAGCGCGTTGAAATCTTCCGCTCCTCCAGCCCAAAGCTCATAGACGATCTTGCCAGCCCTGGTCCGGAGAGGTTGGCCGTCATCGCCGATCACCGCAACTTTCTTCGCCCCGAAACCGTCTTCGGTCAGCGCGCGTAGCGTGGTCATCAGATGGATGTGCGGATTGCCCGGATTGTCGTGATAAACCCAGTCGGCAACCATGCCCTTCGGCAGGATGTGCTTACCGACGAAGTCACGCACGAGCGCGACGTTCTGCTCGGATGTCAGCTCCACCGGCAGCGCGATTGTCAGGTCCTTGGCAAGTTGCGCGTCGGAGCGTTTCTCGAAGGCCTCGACCCGGTTCCAGAAGGCCTCGGACGCGCCGGCGATTGACCGGTCGGCGATCAGCGTACGCGCCCATATCGGGGCATTTACCGGAAGCAGGAACTCCTCGTGCACGAGTCCCAGCTTGCGGGAATAGTCAATCGTGCGGGCCTCGCGCTCGTAATCCATCTTCGCACAGTGGCGGTACGCCGCCGACAGCACGACGCTGCGGCCCGAGCCGCGGGCGACGATGCTGACGGAGAAATGCGCGATGGCCATGGTGACGACTGCTCCCGATTTGAACCTCGTTCGCCGGGAGAGGAAAGCGACAGAACGCGTCGCACTAGCGACGTATAATTGCGCCCTTGGCTCCCGTCCCTGAGAACGGCAAGATGATCTCGCAAAGCGTCTTTCTTGCCGATATGCAGATTTGCACATTCCAAAGAATGATCATTCGGGAGAGGTTTGGTGCTGCGAATACGCAGCTAAACAACAAAAAATGGATGCCCCATATGAAGAAGCCCTCATCGAAGATCAAAGAAGAAATAGCTCGTTTGCAGGACCAACTGAGGCGGGCGGAAACACGCGAGGCCGAACGCATAGGCCGGGTCGCGCTCAAAGCTGGCTTTGGCGAGATCAAGGTCGACGAGGCCGCGCTACAGGCTGCGCTCGAGGAAATCGCCGTGCGGTTTCGCAAAAGGCCAGACGCCGCGTTGGGAAGGAAAAACGGCACCGACAGCAAAGTCGCCAGCGACAAGGTTTCTACGATCTCCACTGGCCAGGCTGCGGGCGAAGCTGGCGAGGCTTGAGCGAATGGCCCGAATGAAATCGACTTATGCCCGAAGACAAGACGCGAGAGAGAAAATTGAACTAGGTGGGCTGATCGTTCAAGCCGGCTTGGGTTATGAGAAGCGGATCGTTCTGATCGGGTTGCTGGTTGATGCCAAAAACCGGATCGATGTCAACGCTTTGGAACGTTCGAGACTTATGACGATCGGGCAAAAGGTCCTTGATGATGGCACCTGGTAAGCTGCTTCTCGCCATCTTTCCTATAGCGTTCATGATTGCGATAACGATTATGCTCACGGGCATCGAACAATGGCTGTCAGCTATGGGAAAGACAATCCACACGCAATTGCTTTTTGGTCGCGTCGGGCTTGCTCTTCCCTATGTGTTTGCTGCTGGTGTTGGGGTGATTTCGTTACTTGTTCTCAAGGGCGACAACAATATCAGGACAGTCGGGGGAAGCGTGGCTTGCGGAAGCCTCGCGGTCATTTTAATCGCAGTGCTGCGTGAGATTGTCCGGCTTTCCAGCATCGCCAATCGGGTCCCAACGGACCAGTCTGTTCTGTCATACCTCGATCTTCCCACAATGGCAGGTGCAATGACTACACTTATCTCTGGCTGCTTTGCATTGCGCGTTGCGGTCAAGGGCAATGCTGCCTTTGCAAAGCCTGCACCGCGGCGCACGCACGGCAAGCGGGCCATCTACGGAGAGGCCAGATGGATGAGGATGACCGAAGCGGCAAAGCTGTTACCAGCCAGCGGCGGAGTGGTGATCGGCGAGCGTTATCGCGTTGACCTGGACGGATTCGCTGCCGACGCATTCCGCCCCCGCACACCCAAGACCTGGGGTGCGGGCGGCAAAAGCCCGCTCCTGTGTTTCGACGGCTCATTCGGCTCGTCGCATGGATTGGTTTTCGCAGGCTCTGGAGGGTTCAAGACAACGTCAGTGACCATACCTACCTCACTTAAATGGAGCGGCAGTCTTGTAGTACTCGACCCATCAAATGAAGTAGCCCCGATGGTTATCAATCACAGACGCAAGGCGGGACGGCGGGTGATCACGTTAAATCCTGCCACTTCGACCATCGGCTTCAACGCACTGGACTGGATCGGTCGTTTCGGCAGCACGAAGGAAGAGGATATCGTCGCTGTTGCAACATGGATAGTGACCGATAATGCACGTGGCACGTCTGCGCGTGACGATTTTTTTCGTGCCTCAGCCATGCAGCTTTTAGTAGCCTTGATCGCAGACGTTTGCCTTTCCGGTCAAACAGAAAAGAAGAACCAGACGTTGCGGCAGGTACGTGCCAATCTGTCCGAGCCTGAGCCAAAGCTTCGCGAACGACTTGCACAGATACACGCCAGGTCCCAATCTGATTTCGTCAAAGAGAACGTCGCCGCATTTGTTAACATGACGCCGGAAACATTTAGCGGTGTTTATGCAAACGCGGTAAAGGAGACGCACTGGTTGTCCTACAACAACTATGCATCTCTGGTTTCCGGTCACAGCTTTTGCACTGATGAGCTGGCGAACGGTCAAACCGACGTCTTCATAGCGCTCGACCTGAAGGTACTTGAAACACATCCGGGGCTAGCGCGTGTCGTTATAGGCTCATTCCTCAACTCGCTTTATAATCGTAAACGTAATGCCAGTCAGCCCACACTTTTTCTGCTCGATGAAGTGGCGAGGCTGGGATATCTACGTATCCTTGAAACTGCGCGGGATGCCGGACGCAAATACGGCATCAGTCTCGTTTTGATGTTCCAGTCGATCGGACAAATGCGCGAGACTTATGGCGGCCGTGATGCGAGTTCGAAATGGTTTGAATCTGCGTCGTGGATTTCTTTTGCTGCGATCAACGATCCGGAGACTGCCGATTATATTTCCAGACGGTGCGGCGACACCACGATCGAGGTCGATCAGACAAGCCGTACAAGCCAGTCTTCTGGATCATCAAGATCGCGCTCGAAACAACTCAATCGCCGACCCTTAATTCTGCCGTATGAGGTTATGGGAATGCGAAGTGACGAACAGATTGTCTTCACTGCTGGAAACCCGCCTCTGCGGTGCGGAAGAGCTATATGGTTCCGCCGCGATGAGATGACGCGTTCCGTTATTAACGGAACGCTTCCATCCGACTGAGCAAGCTACTTTGATGGAAGTACCTGAGAATAACTGGAGTTTGGAAAAGCAGCGTGATGATAACAATGCGCGGTCTATGAAACGTCTGAGGACCACGTTGCATGCGTGGTCTTGCAGCGTAGAAGGCCCCGCCTTGCGACGGGGCCTGGCAGTTATTTATCACGTTTCGTACGGTTCCAGACGAGGTCGTAATCACCCTCCGTTTCACTGGGCCACAAAGCGGCGTTGATCGGAGCATTGAAGCTGGGATCATCAAGCTTGACGGAGATGTAGTGCTCGCCATCGTTTGAGATAGAGCTCCAGGCGGCGCCCACTTCGGCCATGCCAGCCATCACCCGGAAATCGGGAGCGCCACGCGATGTACGTTCGATCGGCAAGAGGCGTGCTTTCATTGAGACAGTCAGGGTGCGGACTGCGCCGCTGATGAGGTTTCCGTTGGTGGAGAAGCTGCCGATAATAGCCATTTCAGAGATCCTTTCAGGTTAAACGGGACCGCGACCATCGCGACCTCGATGGCTGTCGATAAGATCGGAGACGATCAGACCGCACCCATCGGGCCGAAACAAAGTGGAGGACGGCGTACGAAACTTTCTTGTTCAAGCGAGGAATGACGGACGCCCGGGGCCCTGTTCGACCTTGCGAACGGGGTGGGCTCCGGCAGGGGAAGAAAGTTGAGGACGACGTTGCGGGATCATGATCGAGGCCAAGCCGTTCTTCGATCAGACATGCCTCATCGAGGACGTGATGGCCGTGCAAAGTCAATCAAACAAAAAGGGCTCGGACGGCGGGCATTATTGAGCATCAATCAAGTAACCGGAATCAGCAGCCAGCAAACACCGCCATGCAGACGTATATGATCAGCATTCGCAAGAATATGTTGACAGCGCGCGCGGGTTCGGGCTGGCAAGATCTGGTGAAGTCGAAGGTCTTGCCGAAAGACTAGTACTCTGCGGCGGATGCTTGTACGACTGATTTACCGGTGATCGATCCCGCTCCTGACCGATGCTTAGGCCATATTCGACGTGAAACGCCGCAGTACGGTTGCCACTGATAGTCTGGGCGTGAGGAGCGACCGGGTTGCAAGGGCTGAGTCTGCGCCGCAGTTCACCTTTACGCCGGAGTTGTTCGCGAAAATACGTACACAGGGATGAACACTTTATTCGCACAAATGTGAGGATTAGTCTGGCGAGTGCAACATGTTATACCAGTATGATTTCATCTCGGACTGCCAGTGCAATTGCGGCATTTATATTCGGCGCACTCAGCTTCAATTTTGCCGTGGTCAGATACAGACGCACTGTCTTGATCGACAAATCAAGTTCGTAGGCTATTTTCTTCGGTACGGAACCTCGTGCCAGGAGCTCAAGACACTGATGTTCACGTGGCGACAGTTTTGATCGTTGCTGCAAACCAAACCCTGCAAGGGCCAGGCTGCGGTCAAAGAGGAAATGTGATAGTATATGAAAATCACTCAATAAGCGCGTTCGTCGCCGTGACCACGTATGTTGGGGTTCATAAGACGTTAGCGTAGCCAGAGATTTGCCTCGTCCTGGTCCATTTATCGACAAGGTGACACCCTGTGTCCCGACACCGTAAGATTCAGCTTCCTTAAACAATCGGCGCATTCGCTCATTTGACCGGTCAATATCCAGCCAATCGAGTGGCAAGAAGCTCTTCGCTCCAACCCGAACGACTGGGTCGATGCTAAAATAGTCCTGTTCGATGTACCGCTCCACCCAGTTTTTCTCATAAGTTGCGATCACGACAGGATGTCTTGTTTTGGTCACAGGCGAAGACATGACGTGCAATACGATGTTCGCCACTTGATAAGCTGCTCTCAACTCGATCACGAATGTTTCCAGAGCCGTGAAGGTCTCGATCCTCGATAGCTCATCAAGGGCATTTTCAAGTGGGATCACTTCCTACCTTCCAATCGGCAGGCGTTGAGATTGCGCGGGAAAAACGACACTTTCTAAAGCCAACCCCTGACAGCGTGCAATTGCGGAATGCACTCATTTGATTTGCCAAAATTTTGTTGAGTATACAGGGTGCGGAATTGGTGTTGAAGAGTGGTCACCAATTCGTGATTACTTGTCAGTCTTATTAGATGGCTTCAAATTCCGTCATTTTATTTACAATTTCGCGAAGGTGCTCCAATTTCGGCTTCGCCTGTTCAGACATACAATATTTGAGTGAAGCTTCGCCAAAATGATGAAAAAGGGATAGATGGCCCCCCGGAGGAGTGCCCCATTCAGTGTAATCGTAAACCCGCTCAGTGGTGCTGTCCTGTAGCGGGTGCTGCACGGCCCAGTTTGCACTCAATACAACCGGGGATCCCCTCTTTTGCTTCTCGTCTATGAGAGTGTCCAACAGTGCAATCCGGCTATAGTGTTTCTCTCCCAGTCCAAAAAGCAAAGCACAGCCGCAAGCAATTTCATTGCGAGAAAGTATATCGAGTGCCTGGCAAAAGCGCACATGCCAACTGCCCGTCCTTGCGCCAATATTCTTACTCATACCACCAATCTCGTTGGGATCGAACGTTTCGAGACCTATAAAAAGATACCGAAGTCCGGCAGTTGCAAGACGCCGAAGCTGATCTTCCCGCCGCAATATCAGGTCGATGGTCAATTGGGCGCCGAATTGAAGCGCAAGAGGCTTCTCGTCAAGTAGATCGCAAAACTCGTCGAATGCGCGAGGACTACCACCCAACAGAACCGAATCCTCGATGAATGCACTGGCGCCTCGACCCGGATGGTCTTCCTTGATAACCCGAACCGCTTCCGCCATTTGCCTGTACAATCGCTGTGGCGCACCATTAACGTCAGCAAGCCTCCCCGTTACGCTACTGCGCTCGCTACAGAAATCACAATCGTAAACGCAGCCCGCGCCGGTATCACTAAACACGTGCGCAGTCATTCTATTGCCGAACACATCGAACGATGTGGAAACTCCGTAAAGTGGAGCCAGAGGGGGCAAATCGTTAGGATTTATGACCACACCCGCACTTACAATATCGGGGCCTATGGGTAGCGAGACGATCCAGTTACCCGGAATATGGGGAGAGATGCGCTGAAATAGATTCTCCAGGTCCCATATCGTACCGGATGCCAAAACCTCTCCGAGTTCGGCAATCAGATACTCTGCTTCGCCGGAAATAACCGCGTCGAATAGAGGGGGAATTCGGTTTTCGCGCATCAATCTGGCTGGAGATCCAGCGTGGTGCAATACGTCGGTCGTTTGACGAGCCTTTTTGTTCCAGAGGTAAATCGTTTCATTGGGATGACGACCACCCAGAACAATGAGGACTTGTCGGCCCAGTATCTGCCGCGCGACCCGCGCGCATTCAATTGCTCCAGGCATGCAAAGAGACATTGCGCCGAGCAAAATAACATTCGGTTTTTCGCGTTTTATCAAACGGACGAATTCGGGCATATCATCGAGCGAGTACATGAGCAGGAAATTTCTGCGTATCCCGATCCTGCCACCTTTCGCCCAATTACTTTCGCCCCACGGCCCTCGCCCTGAAAAGGCGCGTGACGCTGCTATTCTGCAGGCATTGAAGAGGCTCGCAGGATCTCGACTATTAAGTGCTCTTTCTTCTTTCCGTCCTTCGATCCGGTCTGGTGCTGCCACTGCAATCACGCGCAATGAAGGCAAAGAGCGAGTGCCAACCGATTGAAGATCTTGCCGCTCCGCTACATCGTCTCCGCAAGCGTCCAGTGGGTCTTTATCGTTCTCCAATACATCATACTGGAACGCAGGGAGTGTGAATTCCCGTCGAGTTTTCATGGCTTTCCCGCTGTGCAAAGCGAAGGTCCGCGAGTGCATCTGAAAATATTAAAACAGAGGCGATTGATTAATATTCCCGTAGCAGCGTCTGGCGAGGTTCTCTTCCATACGAGACAGAGACGATGCGTCAGCAGTCCAGATACCAACACCGAGTGTCTCTGCACCCGACTTCGCTGTTGCCAAACGTCGGGGATTCCATCCGATACGGGCATAAACCCGTTCCATTGGAAGCTCATAAAGGCCTACAATGCGCTCGATACCGCATTGCTCGCAAAGCCTGTGAAGTCCTATCAACAAACGGGTGGAAGTAGTGCTGTCCCCTGCATGCACGCAGAATTTGGTACATTCCCATATATGGGGGTCCACAAAGTCGACGTATTCTTCAAACAAATGCAAAAATTCTCTTCGGATCATCGTCGTAGACGTAGTCGGAAGCAATCGCAGCGAACCGTGAAGATGGCCCTCATCGTCGAGGTCAAGCAAATAGGACGGTTCACACGCTTCATCATAATAATCGACTTCAAGACCGTTGCGCACGATCACAGGCCATTGAAGGCGATCATGAAAGACTTCAGCGCGTCCGCGAAACATCTGTTCGAAAAGGTCGGCATGCCTTTCCCGGTCGTGCACCGTCAACACTTTCATGATGTCCCCTCTCGATAGCTGTTCGACAAGAAGGGCAAAAAGCGTTGCACGTCGCTATCTGGCAAAATTACCAGGTTTAATGAACACTCAACTCGCTGCATCATAGTAGGTTTTAAACTGGATCATAGGTATTCACACTTCTCCAAGGTGCAACCCAGACATTGGAGAATTCGGCAACCGTGCCCGCGGATTGCCCAACGGTAAAGGGTACCGTAATGCGATCCGGCTTTTTCATTGAAGGTGCACACAGCTGACATTTTCTGTGTTACGTTCGGTCGTTAATCGTCCCGACGGCCATCGGGGACCAGATGCGCTGGATCAATGCAATTGGCTTACGGGCACCGCGACGCAATGCTCACGAGGGAACCAATAACTATCAATTGCGCCTCAAACTATTCCAACCTTCAAACCCCCGGCACCTGCAAAGGCTCCATGAGAGAAACGCACAAAGATGAGATCGGAAAACGACACTGACCTTGCTACGGTAATCCGGCCATTGATCGGACTGACGCAGGATTTACGGCTCGCCACACTGGAAAATATTGTTATCGACGCGATCCGGCACCACCGTGATCTTGTAAACAAATCCGATGCGCTTTTCCAGTCGCTGCCAGAAGAATGCAGATCAGGTCAGACAACCGACAATCCGGAATATGTCGAGTATATAAAATCGGCAATTGATATGCACACACATATGTCCGGCCTGACAACATTGTTGGGAGTCCTGGGATATGTTCCGGACGTGAATTAGGAGTCAGATCAAGTGTCGCCTTATAGCCGTGGCAACGAGTTGGGTCGTTGTGGCACAATCCAGTTTCTTTTTTGCGCTGACCAGGCTGGACCGCACACTGTCGTAAGTTGTACCCTCTATACTCGCCACGCGGCTCCATGACAAACCGTGTGCGATCCAGCGCAAGTATATTGCCGCCTTCGGATCAAGACGTACACTTTCTTCATTGGAAGGTTGCATGTCGATACAAGCAATAGTCGCATGTAGTTGACCGACACTCGCAGCGGCGGCGACTTCGTCTACTATTCGGTTTTCTGCAGATCGGGGCCTCTTTGAAACAAGTGTGAACAGTGATGTGCCGCCATTGGCTGTTTTAACAGGAACAGTGATACCCGATCGAATATCGAATTCTGCTGCCTCTTTGAACAATAGGCGTTCGTCCCGGTTCCAAAGGGATCTATCTTCTTCTGCATCCCAGGAGAACGCGCGGCGTAACAGTTTAGCGCGCCGGACAACAGGATCCGACCTGACGAGACGGCGTTCGATATATCGGGATTGCCACTCCTGATGATAGTTGGATATCGTAATGTCACGGTTTTGATGTGAAAAGTAATATGCAAAACCATCAAATCCGCTGTCTTTTGTTACTATTTCAAGGCTGGCCCGAAGAGAGCCGGCATCCCGGATATAACCAGTTACGTCAACGAGTTTTTCCACCCAGCTTGTCACCACCGACCCTCCTCGAAACATCAACAAAACTGTTTGACAGTAATCACAATCTGAATGCATAATTAATACGGAGCTACGGTGCTTACTCAGCAATATAACAACTTCCTGGAATTCTTTTACAAGCTCACGACTTTTTGAAAAAGCTTCGTCTAAGTTTTAAATTCTCCCGGAAATACAATGTCTCTATCAACAATAACATTGAATTTGTACCCGGGACGAACCTCCAGTGTCGGCTGGACCTCCATATTGTTTCGAACCGTTTTGTCAGCGAGACGGCCAAATGTGTCGGCAAAACTTCTACGCGCAGCATCCTGAGATGAAGTCTGGGAACCGTTCGCATTGTGATCCTGTGGAATAGCCATATCTATACCCGTCCCTATCAGAGCTATCAAACCCGCTGACCCGAATGTCTTCAGATAGTGATTATTTACTTTATCCTTGAAGCCGCCGTAGCCTTCTTCATCCGTTCCGGGCATCCCGTCGATCTGAATTGTAGATCCGTCAGGGAAGACAAGGTCTGTCCAGATCACAAGCACGCGACTTTGCCCGAATGAAACCTTGCTATCGTAACGGCCAAACAGCTTCGTTCCTTGAGGAACGAGAAGGTGATGACCGGTAGCGCTATCGAAAACATTCTGGCTTACCTGTGCTGAAATGCGGCCTGGCAGATCTGAATTCAAGGCGCTGATGAGTGTTGCTGGAATAACCGAGCCTCTTTTGAGTTCATAGGGCGAAAGCTGCGACACCACACGTTTTGCAAGATAGCCCTGCTCTTTCAGATCCCGATTAAAAAATTCCTCTTTGTTTCGCTGCCCGTTCGGATCTGCACTGGATCCGGCCAGCCCAGCCTTGAGCGCTGCGGCATAAATATCCGCACGCGGATTGCCCGCCATCCCGGTCTGTTCCGACACAATCTCCCGCATCTGGCCTTGACCTTTCGCTTCCACTCCATTCTTGCCGAACTTTCGATTATTGATGGCTATCGGTGCATCATAGGCAGCGCCATTCGCCTGCAATCTGGCCATTCTCTGGCTTTGCCGTTCGCGAATATATTGTTCCTGATTTTCTCGTTTCAGTCTGGCGCGCCAGACGGACTCCGGCTCGAGGTTCTGTTCAGCAGGATTTGCACTTTTCGTTGCTGCTTCAGGCGCGAACGGATTGTCATCAGGCCGGGGCGGCGTTTGATCCGGCGTTGGTTGAAATACCTGTTGTCGCGGTTCTCCAATAATTGCATTGGATACGCCGCCTTTTATCTGTTCGGCAAAATCGGATGCCGGGTTTCCTGCCGTATGGCCAGGCCCTTCATCATGCGGGAAGAGTACACCCCGTGACATAAGGCCAAGATAAATGATAGCGACCAATGCGAACACAACGCCGATTCCAATGAATAGCGGAAGACGGTTGACGCGACGGATTTGCGCGGCGGTCTTTTGCTCTGGATTTCCACCAAGTTGCAGCGATTGGACCATGTCGAAACAACCTTATCCCTGACGCATGATGGAAAGCGGGTTTGCAGGTTGTGCGCCGGATTGAGTAATCATATAGGCGCGACCGAGTTCCACTTTGTCGCTTCTCAACCGGGCCAGGAGTTGTCCCTCAAAGGGAATAACGACATAAGCGATTGGAATCACGCGCTCCTTCGCATCCCACTTCTGATTTGTGACCACTGCATATCCCCGGTTTTTGAGCGCTGTATCGAAAGCCTTCCCGAATACAGATCCGTCCTGCCTGAGAAGCACAGTCCCCGTTCCTGGTCCGACCTGTTGGGCGAGATGGGCCACCAGATCGTTGGCAATGCCTTCCGCCGCTGCAACGGAAATGTCATCAGCAAGACTGCTTGCCATGAAGCTGTCAGCTTTATTCGTCTGACATCCGGACAAAATACCGGCCATTGCACTGAACAGCGCGATCTGACGACGGATCGAAGGCCACGAGAAGTTCATGATTGGCCTCCCCGTCGGATCGAGATTTTTTCCTGCCGCCATCCTACACCTGATACGAGCACCGCACGATCTACATTATAGTCGACGATCATCATATTGTTTTTCATGCGGTAATTGACGATCCGGTTTTGTCCGCCGGCCACCACGAAGAGCACGGGCGCATCCTGGCCTGACAGCGTTTTCGGGAACTGAATGTAGGTCTTCTGACCATCGGAATAGACGCGTGTTGGCCGCCATCGGGCACGACCGGACACTGAATAGGCGAAACTCAATTGTTCGGCAGGCACGCCTGCACCAGGGATGGTGCTCGCTTCCATCCTTTGAGTAATCTCTGCAAATCTGGCTGAGACGTCTTCCGGATAGTCAAAACCGACGCGAGCCATATACTGGCTTTGATGTGATTTCAGCTGAATGTGATAGGTACGCCGGGACGTTGTGACAACCATTGAGGTTTTCAGTTGCGATTCTGCCGGCTTGACAATGATGTGTACCGACTGGGTACCGGCCTCTCCGGAGGTAGCAGGCTCAACCTTCCAGCGTACGGTATCTCCGACCAGGACGTCGCGCACGACTTCACCGGCTTGTAACTCGATATCGCAAACCTGCAGTGGAGAGCAAACCACAGAAGGTTGGCTCTCACCGTAAAGAAAGACTGTCTTTCCGTCTGTCCCATGAGTTACCAGTCCCTGGTTTTCACGCCATTGCCCAGACAATCCAAGCGCTTTTTCTTCTTTCGGCGATATGCCGTCAGCAGCCAGGACACCTGACGGTATAACGAAAGCGGATCCAACAATTGTGAGCAAGAATGCAATGCCATGAGATTTTTTCTTCAAAACCGTTTGCCTTTCCAGCCTTTACAGTTGAGCCGTCCAATCAAAGTCGCGCAGATAAAGCCCTATCGGATTGAGACGGATCATGGCTTCATCCTGCGGCGGCGTCAGCGTCACCGTAGCGACACCACGAAACCGACGGACAGCGCGTTCCTTGCCCTTCCGGTCGCGTTCAAATTCGGTCCAGTCGATCTGATATGACTGGCTGGAGATCGCCACGATGTTGTTCACCTCAATGGCGACTGTCGCATCTTTCGCTTTCTCGAACGGTGAACTGGCCCGAAACGAAGCGTTGATTTTCTCGGTCGCGGGATCAGATGTGCGCAATAGCGCGTAAGTCCGGTCGATATACTGTTTCTGTACGACTGCATCAGGCGTTACACTGCGAAAACTGGTGATGAAACTGCCAAGCGTTGCACGAACAACGCGGGGATCGGCATATTCAAGCTGCTGGGGAAACCCCACCGCAACTGTTGTTCCCAGCTTATCGACTTCGACGATATAGGGAACGAGCTTGACCTGCCCGCTTTGATAAAGTGCATAGGTGAAGCCTATTACTGCCATCGCCATGCCTGTAATACCGACAATACGCCACGATGAAGCGGCCTTGATATAGGACCCGTAACGCTCGTTCCACTCGTTACGGGCAGCAAGATAAGGGTTATCAGGCGGGTTAGATCCGGCCATAAGCGTTCCGCCTCGTTCTAGCTGTTATCGTTCAAAGGGGGTGGAGGCGGCGAGGATGCCCGGCCAGAATTCCCGTATTTACGGGAGCGGTCGAGTTTGGCGTTAGCCAGTCCAAGCAATGATCCTGCATAGGCGCCAGGCGCTGCAATCGCTTTTTCCTTTGCAGCAGAGCCTGCAGCCCACCCTGCACTGCCCAGTCCGGATGCCATTCCCCGCAAGGCGGCACCACCGACGGACGCGCCTCCCGCCCGGGCAGCGGTTGCAGTCCTTGTTCCTTTCGCAGCAGCGCCCGCACCAAGGAATGCACCCCCGGCAGCAAAAGTGCCAGCTTGCGAACCGTGACGGATTGATTCCATGCCGCTTGAGACCGATACGCCTTGTACGACGCCCTGGATGATGGGCGGCACATACATTGCAACAATAAACACAACGACAGAAATTCCGGCGATAGCGAGAGTGACGATGTAGTCGTCCGTATCCGCCCTGGGTGCATCGACAAGGCCAAGCAGTATCTCCGAGCCAATCCTGGCAATCATGACAAGTGCCATGATTTTCATGCCGACGGAGAAGGCGTAGACGAGATAACGTATTGCAAAATCCTTAGTGAATGAGGAGCCGCCAAGCCCGAGCATGATCATGCCTGCAAGCAGGCCGATATACATCTCGATCAGTACCGACAGAAAAATTGCAGCGACCAGGCTAAACGAGATGACGACGACGACCATTGAGAGAACGACGGCGAATGCCAGAGCGTTATCTTCCCAGAGCCCGAATTTTGCCTGCATTGACATCTGCGAAGCGACATGGACGCCAGCATCAAAAATATCGGCCGGTGAAGGCGACCCGTTGCCGGCGCCGATCTGAAAGAGACTGTCAACGATTGCCCTGGCAAGTACGGGACCGCGATCAAGCACAAATGCAAAGAAACCAATAAACATGATGCGGCGCACGAGCTCGGCAAACCAGCCGTCGATCGAGGTAGCGCTGATTGCCAGCCATATGGCTGCAATACCGACCTCGATCCCCGCCAGAATCCAGAACAACGATCGCGCGGCATTGAGAACCGTGTCCTCCCAGTCTTTGGTGGCGGCGGAAACGGAGTTCTCGAACGATGTCAGGACCGTGCCTTGCTGTGCGAGAGATGACATACTCGTCCACAACAGGATCCAGCTCGTGACGACCAGCAATTCGAAAACACGACGTGGCATAACGATCACCATCTCGGTTTCATCTTCTGGCCACTGCGAAAATCGTGGTCTGGATTGGCATTGAAAAAGCGTTCCCGGCGCTTGCGACGCTCTTCGACGGAAGTTTGCGAACAATTCAACGAAGCCCGCGATGCAGTTGTTCTTTCCAGAACCAGAAAGCTTGCGAAAACTGTTGCTATTCCGATGATCAATCCGGTGATGAACGACGTTTTTTGCATGTTTACCACCGTGGTTGCATGGGTTGGCCACCGCGAAAACCGCGCAATGGTGCATTGAAGAATTTTTCACGGCGAGCCTGGGCAAGATCCCTTTGCGTTTGCTCAGACCGATACCAGGTTCCCATCATGACCATCTGCTGTGAAACCAGTCCGCGCAGCTTTTGCAATTGAGCGACTTCCTGCGTTGCAATCTGGTGTCCGATCTGAAGTGCCTTCATCTGGCCATCGCTGGTCTCTGACATGGAGCGCAGTGTAGCGATGGTCGCTTCTTCGCTGGCAAATTGTCGGGCCGTGAGACTAGCGGCTCGCAGTGTGTTGGCTATTGTGTCGCGATTGGTATCGGACCAGTTCTGGTAAGAGGACGAAAAGCTTTGGCCGTCTGGCAAATTGGTTCGAAGCTGTGAGAAACTCTGAAATCGCTGTTTGAGTACATCATCGATATTGCCCATGGAAAAGGCTACTCCCTGCCCTTTCCCGGCAATGCTTTGCAGGCGCTTCAGGTCATCTTCGACCTGACCCCAGATATGCACGGGCAGTTGCGCGGTGTTCTGCAGCATATTTTGATAGATACTCATCTGGTTCTGGATTTGCTCGGCCAACTGAGAGATTTGCCTGATCTGATTGTTGACCTGTTCTGCCGATTGACCAACGAGGCTCACCAGTTCGGCATTGTTAGCAAGCTGGGTCCATTCGGTTGCCTGCCCGGTCACACCACCGGCATTTCCAGCTGTTGGGATGAGAAGCATTAGCAATGCCCAGATGACCAGCATTCCTTGTGGCGCGTCAGCCGCAGCCCAGAATCTTGTCCGCATAAGCGATCCCCCTTTGCCTGAGCCAATGGACAGGCCATGCAGCCCCGAACTTTTCGTAAAGCGAGCGCACGTGTTTGAGGTCTTCCTTGCCCGAAGCGCCAACAAAGGACAAAGCGACGGGACCGAGCGCCATATCGAAGAGGCGGCGCCCGTCCGGCGAGGAAACGTAGTATTCACGTTTTGGGAGCGCCGTTGCGACAATTTCAATCTGACGTTCGTTGAAACCGATCCTTTGATAGAATTCGCGTGTTCCAGGTTCGCGGGCTGCACCGTTTGGCAGACAGATTTTAGTAGGGCAGCTTTCTTTCAGGACATCGATGATACCGGATCGCTCCGCGTCGGAGATCGATTGCGTTGCGAGCACGACAGCGCAGTTTGCTTTCCTCAAAACCTTTAGCCATTCACGGATTTTATCCTGGAAGGTGGGATGTCCCAGCATCAGCCATGCTTCATCGAGAATAATCAGGCTTGGCTCGCCTGTAAGCCGCTGTTCAATGCGGCGGAAAAGATAGGTAAGGACGGGAACGAGATTGCGCTCGCCCATATTCATCAGCTCCTCGATTTCAAAGCACTGAAAGGCAGCAAGCGACAAACCGTCTTCTTCTGCATCGAGCAATTGCCCCATGGGGCCATCAACAGTGTAATGATGGAGTGCATCCTTAAGCGCTCGCATCTGCACACCGCTTACAAAATCCGAGAGAGACCGCCCGCGTGACTGCGCCATGAGAGAGAGCTGGCGAGAAATTGCATTGCGATAATCAGGTGTTATCGTCACGCCTTGAAGCATGACAAGAGCCTCGATCCATTCCGATGCCCAGGCCCTATCGACATCAGTGGAAAGGTTGGACAGGGGGCAAAAAGACAATGACGAACCGTCATTATCACCGCCGCCGATGTCATAGTGCTGGCCTTTAACGGCAAGTGTCAAAGGCAGCATGGAGCGTCCCTTGTCGAAGGCAAAAACCTGCCCGCCATGATAACGGCGAAACTGCGCGGCGATCAGTGCCAGAAGCGTTGACTTGCCTGATCCGGTCGGCCCGAAGATAAGGGTATGCCCGACATCATCTACGTGAAGGTTCAAACGGAAGGGTGTCGATCCGCTGGCGACTTGCATGAGAGGCGCTGAAACCGGTGGATAGTATGGACAAGGTGCGACCGGACTGCCTGACCAGACGGAGTTGAGGGGCATCAGATCCGCAAGATTGCGAGTGTTGATCAGTGGCTCACGTATATTGGCGTAGGAAACACCAGGCAGGCTTCCGATAAAAGCGTCGGTCGCATTAAGATTTTCGATCCGCGCACCAAAGCCTTCTGCCTGAACAAGACGGCGCACCGCCTCGCATTTTTCCTGTAAACGCGAGCGGTCCGTATCAAAGACGACGATGACAGGCGTATAATAACCGTAGGCTACCAGTTGCGAAGACGCTTCTGCGATCGCGTCTTCGGTCTCGGTCACCATGGTCATGGCGTCCTGATCGAGCGAGCGGCTCCCGGTCTGGAATATCTGATCGAGAAACGGGCGGACTTTCTGCTGCCATTTCTTTCGTGTGCGTTCCAGTTTTGCCCGTGCTTCCTCGGCATCCAGA
Source organism: Brucella cytisi (assembly GCF_038433355.1). Taxonomy (NCBI): domain Bacteria; kingdom Pseudomonadati; phylum Pseudomonadota; class Alphaproteobacteria; order Hyphomicrobiales; family Brucellaceae; genus Brucella; species Brucella cytisi. The sequence goes on along the minus strand of NZ_JBCAUP010000025.1, from coordinate 22,483 downwards.
AAGATGAAGCGCGATGACCATCGATAGGTCAGTGGCATCTGATCGAGTGCATTTAAAATACCTGGAAAACTCTCGGCGGGCATTCCGTCAATCGCGACCACGCCAAGGAAGCGATTGTCAACGACGGGAGTAAGACCATGTTGTAATTCGACGGTGACGAGCCAGTCGAGATACATAGGGATTTCCGGTAGTTGAACGGGATTGTTCTCACCGGTGATGCAAAAGCGAATAAACTGGAAGAGTTCGTCGTAACGTGCGAGACGGCAACCGTTTTTTAGCTCGGTTTCCCGTGTCTTCATGCGCTGAATTGAAACTACATTGGCAAGATATTGTTCGAACTCCCTGATTGAGTTACTAAAATTCTCCAGGGCTATATCAGCGAATCTGGCCGAGCGGCTGGCGGTGTCGGAATAGATATAGCGAGTGAGACCGGTACGTTTTGGCTCGGGTGGACGCCAGGTGAGGATAAGCGCATGACGGCTTTCAAAATGGCCGCTTTCGCGCTCGAAATGTTTGCGCCGCTCCGCGTCGATCGCCCGGGTAACAACATCGGGGAAATGACAGGAATCCTCCGCGGGATAATCCGTAGTCGGAATGCGTATGGCTTCGACCTGGATCATCCAGCCTGATCCCAGACGTGACAGGATTGCGTTGATCTGGCGCGAGATCTCGTTGCGTTCGACCGCGGTGGAACTTTCACTATCAGGTCCGGCAAAATACCAGCCTGCCATCAGACTCCCGTCTTTGAGAAGCATGATGCCGTTATCGACGATTGCCGCATAGGGGACGAGGTCAGTGAAAGACGGAGCACTATGCCGAAATTGTTTGAGAGCCACCATGTCGAACCCTCAATAACGTAGCCAGGGTGTCGAGGTAGCGCGATAGGCAGCCCTGTAGGAGATGTGCCGCAGGTAGACCCGACGCATGAGAGGATCGGCATTCGCCATTGCACGTAGTGCGGCCACTATAAACAGCCACAGCACAATACCGGAAATCACTGCGTACCATGTCAAAACGACAAAAATCAGTATCGCCGATACAAGGCCGGTAAGGAGGACGAGTTCACGGTCTGCACCCAATAGAAGACTGGGGCGCGACAAGGCACGGTGAATTCGCGAATGGGCAAGTCCTGAAGCAATGTCAGACATCAGCCCCCTCCCTCACCTTGTGACCGGGCAGATAACTCGAAACCGTCATTTCGGACAGAATGCTCTGACTATCGGCAATGGACGCACCTGTGGCACCGAACAGGGCAACAATTTGTGCGGAACCGAGCATGAGACCGAGGACGAGGATTATGTAGATGACCCGGCGTCCGAAATCGTTCAGTTCTCCGCCAAAAATCAGCATGGCACCGGCGACGGCAACGGCTGCCAGGGCCACGAACCCCATTGTCGGTCCGGTGATTGACTGCTGGATGGTTTGCAGAGGGGATTCCCAGGGCAAGCCTCCTCCACCGGACGAAGCCAGCGCTACGGAAGAACCGGACATCAGCAGAAAACAGAAAACCGTTACAGTCCGCCGAAAAATTTTCTTATGCTGCATGACGATCCTCTTCTATCCGGGGAAAATGCTGCGTTCGATAGGAAGTCCCATCGTGGCCATCGACGGAGATGACGTCACGGACCCGGCGGCCAGTCTTTGTGCGTTCTATCGAGATAACGAGATCGACGGCTTCACCAATAACCGCACACATAGGCCGCTGGCTTGTTTCTGCTGTCAGTTGTTCAAGGCGGCGAAGCGCGGACATTGCCGTATTGGAATGAATAGTTGTCACGCCGCCTGGATGACCGGTGTTCCAGCTTTTCAGGAGCGTAAGTGCTGCACCGTCACGAACTTCTCCAACAATGATACGATCAGGACGCAGTCGCATCGTGCTTTTGAGCAAGCGCGCCATATCGACAGTGTCGCTGGTATGCAACGAGATAGCGTTTTCGCAGGAACATTGGATTTCCGCGGTGTCTTCGAGGATTATCAGGCGTTCGTCTGGAAAATCCGAAACAATTTCAGCCAGAATTGCATTGGCAAGGGTTGTCTTCCCCGAACCGGTTCCGCCTGATATGACGACATTAAGTCTTGTTGCGATCGCCTTGCGGATGATGGAAAGCTGTGCTGAGGTCATGATCTGGCTCTGCACATACTCATCCAGCGAGATCAGACGTGAAGCGCGTCGACGAATGGTGAACGCTGGCGCAAAAACGACAGGGGGCAGCAATCCTTCGAAACGATGCCCGCCGATCGGCAATTCTCCGGATATTATTGGATTGTCAGCATCGATTTCGGAGTTTAAAGCGTGCGCAACGCTTCCGATAATGGTTTCAGTGGCGGTCGCTGACATCTCGCCGAAAGGTACGATTCCATCACGAAGGTGCTCGATAAAAACCCGTCCGTCGGGATTGACCATGAGCTCCACGACTGTCGGGTCGACAAGCGCGAGACAGAGCTCTTTACCGAGCGCCTCTTCCAGTTTTCGAACGAGACGGGACTGCGAGGATGGATGGATCATCTCAGCGATCCATCGTTATAGAATAAACCAGAATGCACATCGAACCGCTCCTTAATTTTGATCTCCGCGAACAATCTTGCGGACATCAAAATCAATTCATACGGTGATGGCTATGTGCAAATTTGCACCTGTGACAGGGTTCGTTGAAACGCATCGATGGTGGCCCGATCTTCCCACATAGAGGACCTGTTCTGATGGCTCGCCGTCGGACGCAATTGCCCTTCAATGTCTTCCTGAACGGTCGCCTCCCCGGAGCCTTGCGTCGCAAACCCACCGGCGCGACCAACTTTCAATCTACGCGCGAATGGTTCGCATGCGAGAACGCATTCCGGTTCCGCTTTATCTGCCATTGCGGGAGGATTGCCAGTGGCCGATGAGAGAATACTCGCCGCTTACAGTTGGGGGGCAGTTTCGTTTGACGGATCGCTCGGTCCCAAATTCCCTGTTTGTCCCTGACGGGAACCGACTGTTGAGCTATACAGGCGTGGGATTACCACACAAGCTTTGGATCCGTGTCAGCACGGCTTTGTCGCTGTCAGCACGAAATATTCGATTTGTCGTGTGCTATCATCATATACAGCACCATATGGATGGTTCTGAAAAAGGTGCCCCCAGGACTGGACATCCTGGAGCCCAACCTCGTTGAGCATAGACCTGGCATCGCTTTCCGTCAGGCCGTTGAAGAACGGGAGAGGCCGACCGAACTCCACAGCACTGTCGTTCTCCCGATGCAGAAACCACAAACCATCCGAGACGAACACCTGTCCGCCCGGACGAAGAATACGTTTGGCCAGAGCCAATGCATCTGTCGGGCTCTCCAATGTCCAGAGAACATTTCGGAGGGTAACAATATCCGCGCTTTCGTCAGAAAGCCCGGCATCGTCCATCGAGGAATGCACGAAATCCACGGTGAGCCCGCGGACCTGTGCATCCTGGCGCGCATAGGACAGCATGCCTTCGGAACCATCCACTGCGGTGACCCGGTGGCCGAGCTCGGCAAGCACTAACGCACAGGCACCCGTGCCGCAGCCAAGATCGACAGCGGTCCGGGCATCCTCACCGAGCGTCGCTGAAAACACTCTCTTCCAATCGTCATGGTTACGCTTGTGCGACGCTGCACCGTTGAAGCGATGTGCCCGCTTATTCCAATGTTCGGACATGGCTCTGGCTGTGTTGGGTGCTGCTCTCATCATTAACCTCTGACAACGGAATTCGCCCCGGTTTCGAGCAAACCCTATTGAGATATCGCCCGGCCAAAGAGCCGGGCGCGTTTTTCAATCATCGTTTTAGTGCGCTTTCATCTCGCTGACGATCTCTTTCGCGTCCATGGAAGACGGATAGTAGGTCGGCCAGTTGGTCACTTCGTTCAGAAGGGCGGCGCGGTCATTGCCCCAATAGAGATGATAGTGGTCGGCCTTGTTCGGGGCGATGCCATGGTCGCTGAACTGAATGAATCGTGGAGCTGTCGCATCACCTTTGGTCTTCTTGAAGATAAAGCGGACGCCGCGATTGCCCTTCTTGTAGGTCAGGATTTCCTTTCCGTCATAGGCATAGTGACCGGCCAGCGGCTTACCCTTTTCGTAGAAGGTCACCACGTCGCCTTCGATGGTGATGCGGTCAACATCGGTCTTGTAACCGACTTCGTATTCGGCGCGAATGTCCTCGACTTTTGCGGTGCCCTTTTCGGCCTTGTGCTCCCAGACCGGCTCCAGCGTGCCATCCTTGAGATAAGGGTAGACGGACTGCCAGTCCCCTGCATAGTCCGAGAGCGGGCGATCCTTGACCTGACTGTCTTCGAAATAGCCGGCATAGATTTTTGGATCGCCATGGCTGTGAGCGTGATTGTGGCCAGCATGATCGTGGTCGTGCCCCTCGCCTTCGTGAACCTTGCCGCTGCCACCGGCAACCGCAATATTGTAGGGCTTGCCACCGACTTCGATCTTGCCGACTTCCTTCAGTTCGTCCTTGGAGATGCGGCGGACAACGCCTGCGTTCGGATCGCTCATGACAACTTCGTTACCTGCCATAGCAATGCGCGGACGCGGGTCGTTCCAGTGACCGTCCATGGAATAGGGCTCCGTGACTTTTGAGCTTTTGGTGAGCTTCCCCTCAAGCACGTCGATCTGGTGCAGTGTTCCGTCTTCGGTGAGGACATAGCCGAAGCGGGCATTGGCCGGATCCAGAACGAAATCAACGCGACGGAACGGAAGCTCGATATACCGGAAATTGGGCTCATCCACGGGATCAACGACAACCAGGCCCCTGGAGCCATAGTTGCCGAGAAAGACCTGCATGCTCCTGGCGCCAAGCAACGTGCCAGTGGTTTGGCCAGCCGGTAGATCGGCAGGATAGGTGAGCATCTTCGTGACCGGTCCATCCTTGCTCGCCGTCACCGTCAGGATGCCTTCCTTGCAGCCTGTCGCCAGGTATGCGCCAGAGAAAGCCTCACCATGGATGCCGGTGCAGATAGCGACATCACCGATCGGCGTCCCATCTTCCCTGACAGGGCGCAAACCGATGCGTGTCGGTGCTGTATCGCCCTCAACGGGCGCATCAGACGCCACGGTTGTGACCCAACCATTGCCGACCGGAGCCACAAAGCCGTGGTGAGCACGGGCCTGCTTCAGTTGCTTTGACTCGATCTCATTATGAGAAAGCTCATGCGCCTCGATGATCTCGGCATACCCTCCCTTGTCGAAGTTGATGACGATCTTGCCGTCATGATCAATGACGTGGAAAGGACGCGGCCCGGTCAACGCTTTGTCAATCGCCGACGGGTTTTTGATCTCGATATCCGAATGATCGCCGTGCGAATGCAACGAGATGCCGCTGTTGATGAAGTGAACCGCGTCATTGTCGGACTCGACGGCGACGATCGCAGAACCCTCGTTTACGCTATAGAGCTTGTTCTGACCCGTGGTCTTGAAGTCCCAACGATTTCCCGGCTTGTCGAGATCGAACGCCGTGACCCTGGCATCGACATGATCGCCGACGAAAACGCGGTAAAGCGTAATATCTTCCTCGCCATCCTCAGCGAAAGCAACCGGGCCAGCCAGGCTGACCCCGATTGCCAGGGCGGACACGCCCAGGATCCAGTGCTTCATATCCATCTCTCCTTTAATGATATTACATTACATTGGCAGGCGACATTTCGGTCGCCCGATTTGGGAACTCCGTTCTTGCTGATGGCTGAGACGAGGGTTTTGACGTTGTAACGCATCATATCGATATAGCTCGGTGCGGGACCGTCGGCGGGCGACAGCGCGTCCGAGTAGAGCGTGCCCCCAATGGTCAGTCCGGCCTCAGAAGCGATCTGCTCGACCAGGCGGCTATCAGAGATATTCTCGGCAAAAACGGCGGCGGCGCGCTTTTCGCGGATCTCACGGATAAGGGAGGCGACGTCTGCGGCAGAAGCCTCCGATTCGGTCGAAACTCCCTGCGGCGACAGGAAGGAAATGCCGTAATCCCGTTCGAAATAACGGAAGGCGTTGTGCGCAACGACCACCACGCGACGATCCTGCGGAATCGCATCGATTTGCGCCTTGATGTCGGCATCGAGCGCTGTCAGCTTCTCGATATAGGCTGTGGCGTTTATCTTGTAAGCTTCGCATCCACCGGCGTCAGCTGAACAAAATGCTTTCTCGATATTCTGGACGTAGGTTTTGACATTACCAACCGATTGCCATGCATGCGGATCGTTCGGTGTGGCATGAAAGATCGCCTTGCCGTCAACGAAGTGATAATGGCCACCGGTCGGATCATTGAGGATTGCGCCGCCGTCGGTGACTGTGGTGATCGGCGCCTCAGCCTGACTTGCCTCGATCAAACGCTCCATGAAACCCTCGAGCAGCAGGCCGTTGACGAGTATGACGTTAGCGCGGGTCAAAGCCATGGCGTCGGCGGGGCGCGGTTCATAGACATGTGCGTCACCATCCGGACCGACAAGGGTTCTGAGTTCGATGTGATTACCGCCGACCTGCTTTGCCAGATCTCCAATGATGGAGAAGCTCGCCACAACAAACAACTTTTTCTCCTGCGCATAGGCAGGTGCATCCACTGTGCTGAGCGAGGCGGCGATGAAACCGGTGAGACCGGTGAGAAGGAGCGTCCGTTTCTTCATGTATCTTTCCAAAAACAGTTTGAGATCAGCCGACCCGATGAACGGATCGCGGCAGGCGCGAAAGAATGAGGCCACGCGGGCTTACGACAACTGAAATGAAATAAATGGCACCGGCAGACAGGATGATGGCCGGCCCTGAAGGCAGTGATGCGTGATAGGACAGCAGCAGGCCCGAAACTGACGAGACCAAACCGATGACGATCGCCAGCAGGCACATCGTTAAAACACGCTGCGACCAGAACCGGGCGGAGGCCGCCGGCAGAACCATCAGACCAACAGACAGCAGGGTTCCGAGCGCCTGGAAGCCAGCCACCAGATTGATGACAACGAGGCCGAGAAAGATGAAGTGCACCGGTGAGCCAAGGCGGGAGACGGAGCGCAGAAACAACGGGTCCATGCATTCGGCCACCAGTGCGCGCCAGAACAGCCCCAGCAGGAGCAGAGTGATTGCGGACACAAGCGCGATCAAAGTCAGCGCATCATTGTTCAAAGCCAGCACAGTCCCGAACAGGACATGCATCAGATCGACGCTCGACCCGCGCAGGGAGACCATCAGTACACCAAGTGATAGCGAGATCAGATAGAACGCGGCCATCGAGGCATCCTCCTTCTGAACGGTGAGACGCGCGACCGCCCCTGCGCCTAGCGCCACAAAAATCCCGGCGATCAGACCACCGATCGTCATCGGCACTATCTGCAGGCCATATATGAGGAAGCCGGCGGCAGCCCCCGGCAGGATGGCATGCGCCATTGCATCGCCGGTCAGGCTCATTCGCCTGAGCATAAGGAACGCGCCGACCGGGCAGGCACTGAGCGACAGCATCAGTGCGCCGCCTAGCGCCCGCTGCATGAAGACGAATTCGGTGAAGGGGAGAACCAGGGCGTCATAGAGCAGGGTCATGATTGTACCCCGCCGGCTATACGCCGGTCGGCAATTGACGACATCGCGGCATGTTCGTGTCCGTGGTGATGATGATCGTGGATATGCCCCGCTGGCTCAAACCTGGGTGAATTCTCGTTCCAGGCTTCGTGATAGTGCCGTGCTCGCAGAAGATTCTCGGCAGACAGGGTCTGGTGCACATCGCCCCAGGCGACTGACCTGCCCGCAAGCAGTAAGGCCTCGGGAAAATGCTCGCGCACCAGATCAAGGTCGTGAACAACGACCATAACCGTGCGGCTCTCGCCATGCCAGCTTTTTATCAGCGCCAGGAGATCGGTGATCGTACGCGCATCGACGGCGTTGAATGGCTCGTCGAGAAGGATCAGATTGGCATCCTGAACCATCACGCGTGCGAACAGCGCACGCTGCATCTGTCCCCCGGAGAGTGTGTCGATCGAGCGCTTTTCGAAACCTTCCAGTCCGACGCCCTTCAGCGCATTGGCAACGGCCTGCCGGTCTTCCGGCCGATGACGGCCGAGAAGCCCGCGGCGCGGCCAGAGGCCCAGCGACACGAGGTCAATGACGCGGGCGGGAAAGGAACGGTCCAGTTCAGACTGCTGCGGCAGATAGGCAAGGCGACTGCCCGCAGCCACCGAGCAGGAACCATCCATGGGCCGCAATAGTCCTGCGATGCCCTTCATGAGGGTCGACTTGCCTGATCCATTGCCACCAACGACCGCGGTAAGGCTGCCTTTGCGCACGACGCCGTTCAGATGGTGCACGGCCGGATCGCGGTTATACCCGAGGGTCAAGTCGCTGAATGTCAGGCAGGCTTCAAGCATCTTCCTACTTTCGATGGACGTCCGTCGTGTGCCGCAGATTTGACAGCGATTGCATATGTAATGTTATTACGTTCGTCAATACCAAATGTAACGGTATAACAAATCGAGCATCGGATCGGGTATTCAATCTCGGGAAAAGTCATCCAGGAGCAGGTTTTCGACCTCGCGCCGGAAGTCGCTTTGGGCGGCGGTCGAAACCGAGCCACCTGCGTCGACCGTCCGGTCGAGGCTCGAACTGCCTGCAAGCATCAACGTGCCAGCGCTGCGCCTGATCATCTTACCGCGGGCGCCGTCCAGGCTAGTGGTATCGCCGGCAAAGCTTCCGTCCCCTGCTGCCAACGCGTGCGCTCAATACCACAGACCCGGAATTGACAAAGGCATTCTGATTAGACTGCGCCAGTCGATCACTGGTCCACGCATCCCGGTTCGAAACTGTGTAAGCTACCGCGCCTCTATGGCGACGGCACACGCCAGCCACGGGACCAATTTGAGATGCGCCAGGCGCGGAAAAGGCAGCTGTTTATCCGATGCTGGAGATGGCCTGGTGGTCGTTGTTGCGGAACTAGATATGAACTTCTCAACTCAAATGCTATCGTTTGTTGAGAAGGATATTTCGGTGACAGCGCTTTTTTGCGCGCGCAAGGGGGCCAAACCGTTCGTCGCGGCCAATTCAGGCTGAAATCGCGAAGCTTAATCGCAGAGCAGTCTTTTCACTAAATCAACGACGTGCTGTAATGCCGTATCCCTTGCCCGCCGCCGGTGCCACGCAAGATGCAGAGCGAAACCCGGCACAGTGATCGGTGTCGGCAATATGGTGAGTTCGTCGGCCAGCAGGGCAATACGCGAAGGCAGCATGGCAATCATGTCAGAGCCGCGCAACAGTTCAGGAACCATTCCAAATGATGGAACCACCAGGCCGACGCGTCGTGATCGCCCGAACCGGGCAAGTTCCATGTCCAGCGGGCTCCGTCCTTCACCCCTGCCTGAAACGAGAATGTGCGGAAAGTCCAGCCATCGGTCGAGATTGAAGTCGTCCGCCGCCGGATGGCCCTCGCGAAGCGCAACGACGTAGTGCTCGTTCAGCAGAGTATCGCGATGGATGTCGTCATCTTCACCCGGAAAGACGGAAATGGCGAGGTCAGTCGTGCCGTCGATCAGTGCAGTCCGTGCGGCGTCTGCTCCGTTCCAGGGCAGGATCACCAGATCTATGCCGGGTGCTGAACACTGCAAAGCGCGCTGAAGCGGCGGCAACACGAAGAGCGCGGGATAGTCTGCCATTAATAGACGTAAGCTTTGCCGGATATTCGCCAATGGAATCTCCGGCGGATCGACGAGTTCCTCAATCCCTGAAAGCAGGGATTTGAGCGGAGCGCGAAGAGATTCGGCTCTGGCCGTCCGCCGCATCGTTCCGCGTCCGCGTTCGAGGAGTTCATCCCCGAACAATTGGCGGCATCGCTGCAAGGCCGCCGAAGCGGCGGGCTGCGAAAGGCCCACCCGGTTGGCAGCCCGACCGACATGGGTCTCATCGAGCAGCGCATCGAGGATCACGAGCAGGTTCAGGTCAATCGATCGTAAATTCATGCAACGAATAATATGTTAGACTCTATATCGATTGGAATAATTTTCTGACTTCCAGCATCGTCACTCCAACAGAAATAATGGAGTTGATGATGACCAAAACCCTTGTGCTTCTCTTCCATCCAGATCTCAGCCGGTCCAGGGCAAACGCCGTACTTGCCAGGAGGGCGGGAGCACTGCCCGGTGTCGAGGTGGTCAACATGCAGGAGGCATATCCCAACGGGATGGATATTTATCGTGATGGCGAACGCGAGGCGGTGCGCTTGCTCGAAGCCGACCGGATCGTCCTGCAGTTCCCGGTTCAGTGGTACTCGACGCCGCCTCTCCTGAAAGCCTGGCAGGATGCCGTGCTCACACGCATGTTCTATATCGCTTACGAGGCGGAGGGGCGCCGCCTTGAGGGTACACCGCTGATGATCGCGGCAACTGCCGGCAACACGGTCGAAGCATACCGGCCCGGTGGAGCCAACATGTTCGCGATAACGGACATATTCACGCCACTGCGCGCCTCGGCAAATCGATGCAGACTGATCTGGATGGAACCGTTCGTCATATACCGTGCAGACAAACTTTCCTCCGACGAGATAGAAAATGCGGGCGGAGACTATGCTGACGCCCTCACCCACTGGATCGCCAATTCTGGTTCGAAGAGAGGATGAGCGATGACAAAGGTGCATGACACGTTGACTGACCTCCGCCTCGGGAGACCACTCTGGTTTATCTTGTCCGCGCGGCTGCTTCCGTTGGGCATTGTCAGTCAGTTCCTGAGTGCAGGAACGGCGCTGTTCATCGGTGCATGGGATTGGCAGATACACAAGGCAATCGGAGGAGCCTTGTCTTTGCCGATAATAGTCTTATGCGCCGGTGTGCTTACCATTCCGCGCCTGCCTGGATTCAAGTGATGGGCTGGATTGGTCTTCGCACTCTATATCGTCCAGTTCGTATTGACGGCCGGAGCGAACTCGCTGCTCCAGGCATTCCATCCGTTCAACGAAACGCTCCTGTTGATGGCTAGTCTGGTTCTGCGCGCCTCCGCATCGGCCACTTCGTTTTTCTGACGCTTGAGGAACGGCTTCACATAGACAGGTGGGATCAGCTGCACTTCATGCCCCAGCTTCTCAAACTTGCAACCCCAGCCATGGGCAGTCGCGCGGGCTTCCATCGCAACAACGCACCTGGACTGCCCGGCAACAAAAGCCAGAACCTGACCTCGGGAGAGTTTCTTGCCAAACAAGACTGACCCATTTGAGTCTGCACCATGGCACTGGAAGACGCGCTTTGCCAGGTCAATTCCAATAATGGTAACTTCCGACATGGATGCTCTCTCTGTTTTTGTGTGTCTTCAACGCCCATCACACTGGCACATTACGATGCCGACGGGAGGGGGCATCCATGCCATCAACAGAGCCATCTTGCTCGGTTCGCGCCGCGACTATCGTGACAGGCGGCCTTCTTCATCAATCAGCGTAAGCCGGCAAGGCGCGGCATTGCTCCATTTCCAAAGGACGAGATTGGCATCGTCCTTTGTGGCACCGGGAGCAAAGCTCCTGACCAGCAATCCATGATAGCCGGCTGCAGTAAGCCTGCTAGCGAAGGCCTGCGTCTGCGCTTGTCCGACCGTCTTCATCTGGTCGCGCCACGTCGGATCGGCAAGACTCGCATCGTCCATGCCCTCGGCTCGCAGGGCAAGATCGTCCCGCGTGTCGAAGATGTGCCCGAATTCAGCGTCATAGGAGACGAGCGTCGTCGGCTGTTGACCACCGACTTGATTGGCCTCACGCAGCGCAATCATAATCGACAGTGAGGTATAGAGCGTCGGTACTCCTTTTCGGTTGAACCGGCCTCCGTAGAGTTCTGCGCCGCGACCGGACATCGGTTCACGCGCATAGACCGGATTGAGAGCTCGATACAGGGTTCCGCGAAACTCTATGCGCGACATCAGGCGTGAACGCCAGCGTCAACCGCGTCGATATAGTCGAGGACTTCGTCGGCGCGACCATTGCGAACGAGATGCATCGCGGTCAGACCGGAGAAGCCGGGCAGTGGTTCGGAACGATACCAGGCATAAGCCATCAGGGCCGAACCGAACCGTGGCTCGACCTTGTTGACGATCTCGATCATTTCCCGCAGGCGACGCTGCGTCTTGTCGGAGCGAATGCGATCCTTCCGCTGGATTGCGTCTTTTCCCAGACCGGCAGTGCGGGCGATCTCTTCACTTGTGGTGCGCAAGGCGCTTGCGATTTTGCGCGGCGAGAAAAGCCCACCATCTGCATATTGGGCGAGACCCATCTCACAATCCTCCGTTCAGAAATGCCAATTCATATGACGCAATATGGCGTCAAAAAATACGTCATTCAATAGGAATGAAAAAAGGAAAAAGTAGAGCAGTTCGCAGATCTGGCAGGTATCAGGGCGAGGAATTCAGTTGGATTGGACGCGTTGCTCAGATTTGAAAATGCGCATGGAGAAAGCTTTGGCTGGATGACGCTCAGAACTGTGTATCCGATGCAACTGGTAATGTCTGACGGAAACTTGGTCGTGCGTATTACGACGAGCCAGACAATCGAGCATTATACGCGAAATCTAATTGTGATAGTGGTACTTCTGGCCGTTAGCGCGGTTCTCTTTCCTTTTGTGAATAATGGCAGGGGATTCGTTATCGCCTTAGCGGTGTGCTTGCCGATAATGACATGTATGCTGTTCGCATTTCAGTATCTGGACACGCCTTATCGAAACGAAAAACGCCTTCAAAAATATATAGATAAGAAGAAGGAAAGTAAGCGGCACGGGGATGATTCTCCGAGAGCCTGAATCATAATGAATGTAATGATATCAGTCTCTTAGAGACATTGCTGTTGCTATTTCAGATTGCCAGTCAAGATTCAGGGTCCTGCTTCTTACCCATCAGCTGCCCTCAGCGCGCAAATTGCTATATGTGATTTATTCCTGCTCAAAGTCATGCCAATCGCTCCGAAACAATCAGCTTTCTATCAGACCATCCTCTAGAAATATTGTAATCTTCGTGCTACATATCGGCCCAATCTGTAGTGCGAAGGTGGCAAATGCCTACACCTCATAACCCTCCGGCCGCTGTGCGGCGCGCGCTGCGCAAACTGGGCGCAGACATCCACGACGCACGTCGACGTCGCCGCCTACCTATGGCGGTAGTAGCCGAACGTGCCTTCACCTCACGCTCAACGCTTCAAAAGATCGAGGCAGGCGACACCAATGTCAGCATCGGCATCTATGCAGGCGTCCTCCAAGCACTAGGCCTGCTAGATGGGCTGAGCCAAGTCGCCGACATCCGTAACGACAGCGTCGGCCAGGCTCTGGCCAGTGCGGAGTTGCCCAAGCACGCTCACCCAAAGCGATCGCCGGGATCGTCACGCAATGACTGATTTTGAAATTCATCTCGACCTCCACGGACGCACACGTCCAATCGGTTTGGCGCGGAGCAATCGCGTCCGTGGTGCCGAAACGATCATGTTTGAGTACGACCGTGCCTGGCTTGAGGACCCCGACCGCTTCTCGCTGGAGCCCGCTCTAGCTCTGAGCCGGGGAGCGTTCGCCCCACCCGCGGGCCTTGCAACATTTGGCTCTATTGGCGACTCAGCACCCGATACCTGGGGCCGACGCCTCATGCAACGCTCGGAAAGGCGAATGGCTGAGCGCGATTACCGGGCCGTTCGCACGCTTGCCGAAAGCGACTATCTGCTTGGCGTCGCCGACGAGACACGGCTCGGCGCGCTCCGGTTCCGCTGGGTAGGCGACGAGGAATTCCAGGCACCAATCCCTGCGGGCGTTCCAGCCCTCATCGAGCTCGGACGCCTGCTGCAGATCACCGAACGTATTCTGCGCGATGAGGAAACCGACGAAGACCTTCAACTCATCTTCGCGCCCGGCTCCTCGCTTGGCGGAGCGCGTCCGAAGGCTTCTGTTATCGATCAACATGGCCATCTCTCGATCGCCAAGTTTCCTAAGGAAACCGACGACTACAGCATGGAGACATGGGAAGAGGTCGCTCTGCAACTTGCTGAACAAGCCGGCATTGTCACCCCCCGCCATGAGCTCATCGACGTCGCCGGCAAAAAGGTCATGCTATCGCGTCGCTTCGACCGCGATGGTGGTGTCCGGATTCCCTTCCTGTCCGCGATGGCGATGATGGGCGCAAAGGACGGCGAGCGTGGAAGCTATCCGGAGATCGTAGACGCCTTGGCCGAACACGGCGCGCAGGGAAAGACCGATGCGCACGCGCTTTATCGCCGCGTCGCCTTCAATGTGCTAATTTCCAACGTTGATGACCACCTGAGAAATCACGGCTTTCTGTGGCTCGGCAAAGCCGGGTGGTCGTTATCCCCCGCTTATGATCTCAATCCAGTGCCTACTGACGTCAAGGCGCGCGTCCTGACGACCAACATAGATCTTGATGAAGGCACCTGTTCCCTCGATCTGCTGGAAGAAGCTGCCGAATTCTTTGCCCTCACGCTCGCCCAGGCCCGCGCGATCATTAAGGAAGTCGCGACCGCCACCGCGACATGGCGCGACACTGCAAAGGCGGTCGGTGCGCGTTCAGCCGAGATCAACCGTATGGCCAGTGCATTCGAGCACGATGATTTGCAGCGAGCGCTAGCCCTATGACGAAAATCTTCCTACACAGTTTCAATCTGTCCCCGGCCAGCCCGATCACCGGCGCGACCGTCGACCTCGATGTCGCGGACATCAAGGAAGTTATAACTCTCATTGAGAGGCATAGCGTTTTTAGCATGGGTATTGGCTACACGGATGCTCATTTGCTCGCTTCTGTCCTACTGGATCAGTGCACATCACTTTGGACCGGAGACAAGCGGCTCAAGCTAGCGGCCCACATAGCTGGCGCTGCTCTTTATGAACCCTTTCACAGTTAAGAAGACTATAACGCCATTTGTTTGAACGGGTGACACAGACTTGAATGGAACCGGAAGCAGAAAGTCCGGTCCAGCCAAAAAAATGTGGCGAAATGGGCATCATTAGCTGTCGGCACAACCAGTTGATTGCCAGTCAAGATTCTTGGCGATTGCCTCTCGCATGGACAAAATGGCCCATTTTGCCTTGAACGGATATGAACCTCTGGCATACCCGCTAATTTCCGTAAGCTTCAGCATTGATTAATCAATTCGCATTAGCAGCCCACGCCCGGCAAGAAGCCGGTCAATTTAGCAATTTGGGCTGCAATGAAAACACAGACTTCTTCACCTCTTCAATTTCGCAATATGATCTCTGAATTCTGCGACAAACGCGTCAGGCCGGATGTGTCCGAAGAAATACTCGATAAGATCAAGTCATATCTTGACGACCTGATCGTCCAGCACAGAAAGCCTCCGATGCGCCGAAGCCAGATCGACTGGTTGTCATTCGTCTCGGAAAGCCGGATCGATTGCGAATTAACGGAGAAGCTGAAGAATATTATCCGGCCAGCACTGGAAGCCCTAATTCGCTGGGTCGAAAATAGCGTTCCCCATGCCGATGAGATTACCCTAAAACATAAAATGCGGGATCGACGCCCCACCGTGCGTTTGCCAAAGCCGGAACGGGACCCGGCCTCTGGGAGAATTCCTGTTCGCTCAAAGCCGTCCAGTTTAGCGCCGGTGGATCCTGTTGAGGAGTTTCCTGAACCGCTGTTCGCCTGGACTGAAGATCCGCAGACTTTCCAGCAGACCTTGAATTATCATATGCGCAGGTTCGGCGAGACTTACTGGCGCCTCCACCGCGCAATAATAAAACAGCATGAGATCTTCGACATCCGTACGATATCGAATTGGGCGAATGGCACGAAGACGCCGCGCTCCGCCGACAGCTTCGATGTACTTACAAGGATAGAACGACGATATCGTCTCCCTGAGGGTCATTTTAAATCCAGGCTGCCTCATCAGGCACGATCAATATACGGTCACGACCTCGGCAGCGATATTAGTGCTGCCGAACGACGGCGCATTGTCTGGCATTTGCCAGACGACTTTAATCAGCTTTCCTTTAGCAAACGGGAAGAGATCCTCGAATGGGTCCGGCGTGTGATTATATCGGGCTCAACTGATTATCGCCAGTTTCAGAGGAAGGCGCCAAACAGAGATATGCGATCCGGTTCCCTGGAATTTCTTACGGCACGGTATTGTCACCACGCGTCAGATCAGAAACTTTGGATTTCGAGGGCAGTCTGGATGAAGATGATTTTATCGAAGATCCCGATTTGCTCGCGGGCGTCGTAGACGCTCCTCCCCGCCTGGCAATGGAGATGGCCAACCTTGTCCGGTTTAAAACAGCAACCCTGACATCAGTCGGTTTTCAGAGAAATGGTGTTTGGGGAGAAGAAACTGCGTCTCAAAAGGTTGAACATCTCGGACTTTTATTCGGTGCCCTTGCTGCTTCTCCAGATAGCGAAGTCAAGGGGCGCGGCATTCCTCTGCGGCAAATAACGTTCGGCTTGCTGGTCTTTCCCGGTATTTGGGACTGGTACCTTCAGTGGCGAGAAAAGCGTCGCGGCTTTTACACATCTTGGGAGCAGGACATGCTGAGCGCAATACTTGGCATGACACGCCCGGAAACCGGTTGGATGTGGCAACATGCTGAATTAGCAAAGGGACTGCAGCCTGTTCCAGGATTGGTGACAGCAGAAGAAATCGATTTTGCACAGCAAGATTGGCACGGGGCCTGTGCGGAGTGCTTTAAACATGCAACACACCGCTCCAGAGAAATCCAGCGCGTGATGCGGGTTCACCGGGATCCGTTTGAACCGATCATGTGCGTTTTGGAAGCCGATAGCCCACTTGCCGAATATCGAAAAATCACGGACGAGATAATTAAGCGATTGCCCGACGAGAACCGCTATCCGGTCCCAGCGGCAGAAGCGGTTCGCTCGTTCCTGATGCTCCGGCTTGGATTGCATCTCGGCTTGCGTCAAAAGAACCTGCGACAGCTTCTTGTTTGCCCCCGTGGACATTTCCCGACACCGGAGCGACGTCTTGAAGATATGAAGCGCGGAGAAATCCGCTGGAGCGACCGCGACAAGGGGTGGGAAGTGCTCATTCCTTCCAACGCGTTCAAGAATGCAAATTCGTCTTTCTTTGGTGCGAAGCCGTTTCGTCTGATTTTACCCGATCTGCTCGACCTCTATAAGTTCCTGAATGAATACATTGAACGGCACCGGGCGGTCTTGTTGAGAAATGCCCGCGATCCGGGCACGCTGTTCGTTAAAACTGTAAAGACAAACAGCAAGGATGCAGCCTATGATCAAACGACATTTTACGAAGCGTGGCGGCTCACAATCCAGCGATACGGTATCTATAATCCTTATACTGACCGCGGCGCGATAAGGGGATTGCTTCCCCATGGTCCGCACAACGTCCGGGACGTCCTGGCCACTCATATTCTGAAGCAGACCGGTTCGTACGAACAGGCCAGCTATGCAATCCAGGATACGCCGGACATGGTGGCGAGCCACTACGGGCGATTTCTGCCCCAGGATAAGGCCGCGCTGGCCGCCAGGATACTCAATCAGGTCTGGATGGAAGTGTGAATGAGAAAGTGGCCAACATTCGTCGTCCTAAGGGAGCGGTGCGTCGCGCAGCCGCTCTTTCAACAGAGCATGAGAGAAAATCCGCCTTGCTGCGTCATAATGATATCCACACCGTTAAGCGCCAGCGGTGATGGCATTAAGCAAAAGTTTTCTTTATGTTCGCAATATAAGGGTGATTTGCTGACCTCATGTCAGAAATATTCCCAGGGAATACGCTAAGCGGAGCACTATCATGCAAACCGAATTCGACAGTCTTCTCCAGCAATCCGGGCTGTCAGTTGCAGACGCTGCAGAGATTCTCGGCTATTCCGAAGGCCATATTTACCGCTGGAGGCGCGGCGAGGAAACCCCACGAAAAGCGGTTGTGAATGTTTTACGCAGTGAAGCGGAAAAACGTAGTCAGCCATCGGGCGATAGTTCGTTCACCTTCATCGATCTTTTCGCAGGAATTGGCGGATTGCGGCGCGCTATGGAAAGTGCTGGCGGGCGCTGTGTGTTCACGTCCGAATGGGACAAGTATGCCCAGAAGACCTACCACGCCAATTACCGTGATAACCGGCCAATTGCTGGTGATATACGGGAAGTGTCAGCTGATGAAGTACCCGACCATGATGTGCTTGTCGCAGGCTTTCCCTGTCAACCCTTCTCAATCGCAGGTGTCTCCAAGAAAAATGCTCTGGGCCGTGCACACGGGTTTGACGATGAAACACAGGGCACGCTGTTTTTTGATGTTCTTCGTATTCTTAAACATCACCGCCCGTCAGCATTTCTTCTGGAGAATGTGAAGAACCTGAAGAGCCACGACAAGGGCCGGACATTTAGCGTGATCCGGCGTAAGCTCGAAGAGGAGCTTGGCTATTCAATCCATACTTGTGTGATTGATGCTGGCCATTTTGTGCCACAGCACAGAGAGCGTATTGTCATTGTCGGCTTCCGTACACCGGTGGATTTCAGCTTTGATGCGCTTGAACTACCGGCCTATGGCGCGAGACGGCTTAAAGAAATCCTCCACCCAGAAGATGGCACCGAACAGCCGGAAGCAGAATTTACGGTAGGCGACTCTGCTGAGGTCAATAAGAAATACATTCTGACCGACAAGCTCTGGCAATATCTGCAGGACTACGCCGCTAAACACAAAGCGAAGGGCAATGGCTTCGGTTTTGGTCTTGTTGGCCCTGAAGACATCGCACGCACGCTTTCAGCCCGCTACTATAAGGACGGATCAGAAATTCTCATTAGCCGTGGCAAAGGTAAAAGCCCGCGCCGCCTGACACCGCGCGAATGTGCGCGGCTTATGGGATATGATGATGATTTCCGCATACCGGTGTCTGACACACAGGCCTATAAGCAGTTCGGCAATTCTGTCGCCGTTCCGGTCTTTGCCGAGGTTGCACGGATTATGCAGCCATATATTCTGGATCTTATTGCTGAAAGCAAAACACCGGCACGTAAGGTTGGCTGACGTTCATGACAAAGCGACGCGCAGCCGCAATATGGCTGCGATACGCGCCACCAACACAAAGCCGGAACTGATCATCCGCAAAGGACTGCATGCCTGCGGTTTCCGCTATCGCCTGCATTCAAAGGAACTTCCGGGAAAGCCTGATCTGGTGCTGGCAAAATATCGTGCAGTGATATTTATCAATGGATGTTTCTGGCACGGACATGATTGCCATTTGTTTCACTGGCCTGCCACACGCGAAGAGTTCTGGCGTGCCAAGATTGGTGGCAATGTCGCCCGTGATGAGCGCAATCTTACAGAACTGAGAAATACTGGTTGGCGTATTGCGCTCATCTGGGAATGCGCGCTTAAGGGAAAGACCCGCAGATCCTACGGGGAAGTGATTGACACTCTCGGCCAGTGGCTTTTGACTGACGACAGGGAAATACAGATTCGCGGCGTACAGATTTAGACGGATAATTTGGGCGGACTGAACGTGGCTGGACGGGGTTATTTATCGGGATATTTTATCGGTGCTGGTGCAAAGGTACTTCGCGGTACCGAAGTTGATCCAACTGTCTCCAACGGACATGAGTTTCAAGGGGTCGATATTTTCCGGACCTTTGTTGGCACGCCGGATGAGAAAGAAAAAATCCCCCTCACCTATATCTGGATGGATGACGAGCAGGACGAACCACTGCGACTGGAACTGACCGGCACGTGGTACAACAGCCGTAAGAGACAAAAGCATCGCTCCCCGGAATATCGCCTCTTTTATCCGGCAGCTGCAGAAAGCGTTGTTTACCGCGCAAAAGCAGGCGACACGCTATTCCTCTGCATGACGGCGGAGCGCAAAGTCCTGGCGATTTTGTGCCCTTCCGGAAGCTCGATCGAACAAAAGCTTCTGTGGCTGTTCGGATTACAGCTCACAGCTGATTTCAAGCTCTCTCAACAGGATATCAGCAATGATGGCGGCCGTGACATCGATCTGGCCGCAAAGTTTATTCTTGATGAGCTTGGCATTGAAACCGAAGAACCCGAACCGGATGCGCTCAGTCTGCTGATTACCCGCTTTGGCAACATATTTCCCGGAACAGCTAAGTTTTCAGAATTCGCCCGCAAAACGCTGAAAGGTATCGATCCGCTTGCAGATCCTGACAGCGCCGTCACTGCATGGATGGAGCACGAGGAAGCGCTGTTCCGCCACATGGAGCGCATTGTCGTGGCCGAGCGGTTGAAAGCAGGCTTCCTGCATGATGGCGATGCAGATGTGGATGGCTTCCTGTCGTTTTCATTGAGTGTTCAGAACCGGCGCAAGTCACGCGCTGGCTATGCGTTTGCTCATCACGTGGAAGCAATACTGAAGGCACACAAGATTGCTTATAAGCGCGAAGCAACCACCGAGAAACGCAATGCTGCAGATTTTCTTTTTCCCGATGAAGCGTCCTATGCCAATCCCGCCTTCCCGGCAGAAAACCTTCGCATGCTGGCAGTCAAAACCACCTGTAAGGACCGCTGGCGACAGGTGCTGGCTGAAGCAAACAGGATTTCAGAAAAACATCTGTTAACGCTTGAGCCCTCAATTTCCAGAACCCAGACCACTGAAATGCAGGCACAATCGCTACAACTCGTCCTGCCCGAAAGCATTCACGCCACCTATCATGCCGATCAGCAGGAATGGCTCATGACCATCGGCGAATTTCTGGAACTGGTCCAGTGACGGCTAGCCATATTTTGCTAGGTGAAGCGAAAACTGCTCCGTGGTTGAAATAGCTGAACTGCGTTGGCGAAATCTGTGTCTGATGCCAACAACCTTTCTCCCTTGTTTCGTCTGGCGTTGGTAAAAGCCTCTGCCATTGGGCGATGTGCGAATTGCCAGTCAAGTCATCAGATTCTAACATCTGAATTGGGGCCGTAAGCTGTCAGTCCGGTTCCGATGAACAAGGTCGATAAAGTAGACATCCACAGCGCATTCGAAACACGAACTACCGGTTCGAATCTCCTCCGGCGGACCGCGCGGGATTCGAACATATACACCGAAGTAATCGGTTGGGGCTCGGCTGCGACATAAGCAGTGTCGGCTTTTGGCAAATCTAAGTTGTCATTCGAACGGCAGGAATAAGACGCTTTACAGACCAGCGGCATTAGACCTTAATTGCTGTCGTTCAATGAGTTAATCGTGGTGTCAAAAACCGGACAGAGTACGACAGCGAAACGTGTCATATATTTCGAGATTTTTGTAACTAAACACTATAGAAGCCACCTTATGAAACACGCAGGCGAAATACTTATCCTCACGGGACCGCCCGGTTCAGGGAAGACCACCACGGCACTAGCCCTTACCCAACAATCCGGCTCGCCCAAGGTTCATCTGCACTCTGACGACTTCTGGCACTTCATAAAAAATGGCGCCATCCCGCCGTTTTTGCCCGAAGCAAATGAACAGAACACCGTGGTCATGGATGTACTCGCAAATGTTGCCGAAGGCTACGCCAGGGGCGGCTATTTTGTCGTCGTTGACGGCATCATAGGCCCTTGGTTTCTGCAACCATTCAGGAGACTTGCCATGCCTCTCCACTATGTGGTCCTGCGCCCGCCGTTGGATGTCGCCATTCTTCGTTGTCAGAAGCGTGGTGGTAACACGTTGACCGACCCCGCACCAATCACCGCACTCCACCAACAGTTCTCATCACTGGCACAGCTTGAAAGGCATGTTCTGCCTAACGACGGACAAGCTAGAGCGTTTCCGTTTTTCTCTGAATCGAATGCGCTTCCCAAATCAGTTTTGTTCTGATTCACTGATGCTGGCTGGATGGAGGCCAGCGTTGGATGACCGCACCGATATCGAATGATCTTCGAGAGCGCGTTATTGCCGCCGTGCTGAGTGGCGAAAGCGTTCGTTCAGTGGCGACGCGGTTTGAAATTGCCGCATCTTCAGTCGTAAAATGGTCCCAGCGCCATCGTGCGACCGGATCGGTTCATCCCGGCAAGATGGGCGGCCACCGCAAGCGGATACTCGAACCGCATCGTGATATCATTGTGCAACGGCTCGCCGAGAACCCACACCTGACACTCCATGGCCTGAAGGCGGCGTTGACCGAGCGGGGTATTTCCGTCTCGCACAATACGATCTGGGAATTCATTCGCAGTGAAGGGCTGCGCTTCAAAAAAAACACTATTCGCCCTTGAGCAAGCTCGTGCCGACGTCGCTCGCAAAAGACAGCGCTGGAAGACCCTGCAAAATCACCTTGATCCCGAACGGCTGGTCTTCATTGATGAGACCTGGATCAAGACCAACATGTCGCCGATCAGAGGCTGGGGTCCAAAAGGCAAGCGACTGCGGGCATTTGCACCGCATGGCCACTGGCGCACGCTGACATTCCTGGGCGCTTTGAGAAACGATCAGCTTACAGCACCCTGTGTCTTCGACGGACCGATGAACGGCCAGTGTTTCCGCGCCTATGTCGAGCAGCAGTTGGTCCCGGTGCTCAAGCCAGGCGACATTGTCGTCATGGACAATCTCGGCAGCCATAAGTCGGCAACCATCCGTCAATTGATCAAAGCCGC
>NZ_JBCAUP010000024.1:0-88813 GCF_038433355.1 Brucella cytisi | reverse complement strand
TGGCATTGCGGAAGCGGCTGACGTCGTCGATCTCGGCATCGATCAGCCGGGCGAAGAACTCGCCAATGCCGGGGATCGTCTTCAACAGCTTCACATTGGCATTGGCCTTGGTCATCACCCGGATCGTCGTTTCCGACTGCTTGATCCGCTCGTTGATGTCGCCGATGAACGCGAGGCCGCGGTCGATTTGGACACGGTCAATGTCCGAGACGTTCACTTCGGCAAGCTGGATGCGGTCGGCCTTGCCAAACAGGTCGCCGAGTTTCTTCAGCTGGGCTGTTTGCTCCGGATACCGGTCAAACACCGTGACGATCCGGTTCTTGGTCATCGTGCGCAGTCTTACGTAAAACATCCGTTCGCGCAGCGCGACGCGAAGCTCCCGAGATTTTTCGCTGGGTGCCCAAGCCTCCGGCACCAGGTCGGCCCGCAGCAGATGCGCCAGTACCGTCGCATCGATCTTGTCGGTCTTGATCTTGGCGTCGGCGATCGCCTTGACCTTCAACGGGTGGGCGAGAACGACATCATCACAAATGTCGTCGAGCCAATCATACATCACCATCCAGTTGCGCGTCGCCTCGATGACCGCATGCGAGTTCTCGCGGTAGCGTTCGAGGAACCCGCCAAGCGAATGGCGATCGTTCTTAACCCGGCCGGAGCGCAGCGTCTTGCCGCTACTGTCCTGGACCACCAGGTGGCTGTAGGATTTGTGGTAATCGACGCCGATATGGTAATCATAAGAGGCAGTCATGCTTTCAACTCCCTTGTTGAGATCTGCGAAACCCCAACAGGATAAGCCGAAAGGCTGGAAGTGTGACTGTCCCTCGATCATTACCTGCATCTCACTGATCCGTTCTCTCAACGGGCGCGGCCTCTTTCATGCCACCTCCTTTTGCAAAGAGAATAGGGCGAGAACCGCCATTTTGCAGCATTGCAAGACGTGAACAGTGCGTAACGGTTCCAAAAAGATCAGTCTAAACCGCCATTTTGAAAAAAATAGTTTTACCTTTGTCCATTTTGGTGTAATGCAACTTCCAAATTGCGGTCATTCAAACGCCGACCGCCAAGGAGAACGATTAATGGAAATGCTTTTCATCCGACGATGAAACTTGAACCGCGCCCAAGCGCGGAATGCATTCCATTGACCTGATGGTCCCCGACTTCTCCTATTGCGATCTAAGCCCATGCAGCAGCTTGAACTGACCTACGCGCAGGAATGCCCGGCGCACGACATTGAAATCGAAGCCATCAATGCCGAAGCCTTCGGCCCCGGACGGTTTACCCGGGCCGCGCATTTCATCCGTGAAGGTGGTCCGCACGCCCTCGACCTTTCCTTCGTTGCGCTGATGGGCGGCATCGTCGTTGGCTCAGTACGGCAGACGCCGGTTATCGTCGGCAAGACGCCCGCACTCCTGCTTGGACCACTTGCTGTGCGGCCTGAGTGGAAGAAGCGGGGCATTGGCGGCAAGCTGATGCGCATGTCGCTGGAAGCGGCGAAGAAGGCCGGTCACAAGCTGGTTATTCTCGTCGGCGACGAGCCCTACTACGGTCCGTTCGGTTTCAAGATGGTGCCTGCTGGCTCCATGGTCATGCCAGCATCGGTCGATCCGCGCCGGATGCTTGCCTGCGAACTCGCAACCGGTGCGCTGAACGGTGTCAGCGGCATCGTGCGCCACGCCAACCGGGCAAAATAGTTAAATGAGGGGAAAGCGAGGGGCGGTTTACCGCCCTTCGCGATACCACATGCTGCCGAAGACGAAGAGCAGCAGGCCGAGCGCCAGGAAGCCAGAGAACAACGGCAGGCGATTGACGCTTTTCAGCTGCGTATCCGAGGTTTCACGCAGGCCAATCCAGTCGTTGCCGCTGGCGCTACGGTTGCCACTGATTGCGGTAATCGTGGGAACCCGGACCGAACTATCGGCACTTGCATGCACGCGATGGACCGAGCCACCGGCCGCTTCAGCGAGCGGCTTCAAACGATCCGTTGTGGAGATACTGTCCGCAAATTCCGGCGCATCGATCGGCCCGACATGGGCCAGTGCTTCCAGATCGCCGTTTTTCACCCGGAAGATGCCGATCTCGTCCGTTTGCAGCGAACCTTCAAACAGGCCTGGCTTGCTGGGCGCAAGATTGACCTGCAATTCCTTGCCGGATGGGGTCGAGACGGTTGCAACACCCGGATTATCGCCCATGGTCTGGCGGCGGATGGAAAGGGTGCGGCCATTGCCGGAGGCGGTCAGTGCCTCTTCCTCCAGTTCCGGCTCCTGCATCAGCCAATGAGCGATACGGCGATAGAGCGAAGCATAAGGGCCGCCGCCTTCGAAGCCGCGCGCCCAAAGCCAGCCCTGATCGGAGAGGAACATGCCGACGCGGCCTTTTCCGACGCGGTTGAGAACCAGCAACGGCTTGTTGTCCGCGCCACTCATCACTGTTTCGCCCTGCGGCGCGGTGATGTCGATGGTGCGGAACCAGCGGCTCCAGTGCGGCGGCTCCTGATCACTGCCATCAAGCCCGCGCGTGACGGGGTGGCGTTTGCCGATCGTCGTGAGGCGCGGATAGAACGCCTTTTCCGTCACGGCACCAGTCGGCATGGCGGGCAGGGCGCTATAAAGCGGCGTGCGGGCAATTGACATTTCGCCTGCATATTCCGGGCCGGCTGCGACCAGCAAGGCACCGCCATTCTCCACATATTGCGCAATGTAATCGTAATAGAGGAGCGGCAGCACATCGCGGTGCTGATAGCGGTCGAGAATGATGAGGTCGAACTCGTTGACCTTGTCCACGAAGAGTTCACGCGTCGGGAAAGCGATCAGCGACAATTCGTTGATCGGAGTGCCGTCCTGCTTTTCCGGCGGGCGCAAAATGGTGAAGTGAACGAGATCGACGGCGGCATCGGATTTCAGCAGGTTGCGCCATGTGCGTTCACCATTGTGCGGCTCACCGGAAACGAGCAGCACGCGCAGGTTCTCGCGCACGCCGTCCACGGTTGCGACAGCGCGATTGTTGGTGTCTGTTACTTCACCGGGAAGCGCTGGCGTGGCGATTTCGACAATGTTGACACCGGCGCGCGGCAAGGTGATGGTGACGGGTGTTTCCTGCCCGACCTGCGCTTCTTCCTCGCTGACGGTTTCGCCATTGACGCGGATTTCGACCGGCGCAGGGCTGCCGAGGTTTTTGCCTTCATCGATCACCGTAAACGACATTTCGAGCGGCTTGCCGCTGATGCCATAACGCGGTGCCTTGTTGAAGCGGATGCGGCGGTCGAATTCGTCCGGCTTTCCGGTCACGAGACCATGCAGCGGCGCATCGAAGCCGAGCGCATTCTTGTTACCTGGGATGTCGTGCACCTGACCGTCGGTAATCATGATCGCGCCCGCGACGCGGGACGGTGGCACGTCGAGAAGCGAACGTGCCAGCGGCCCGAAAAGCCGGGTTGCATAACCGTCTTCGTTTTCGCCGGGCTTGCCTGCTTCCACAATGCGGGTTTCAAACTGCGGCATGGTGGCAAGCTGGTCCTGCACCGCCTTCAAGGCGGCATCGGTGTCGGCACGACGGCTGCCGAGTTCCTGGCTCTGGCTGCGATCCACGACCACCGAGACCACGCTTTTCAGCGGTTCGCGTTCTTCATTGATGATGACGGGATTGAAAAGAGCAAGCGCAAGTGCCGCCGCAGCCAGCAGACGGATCAGACCGCCGCGCATCCGTAACGCAATCGTGGCCAGCACCAACAGCGCCAGCGGCACGAGGATGGCAATCAGCCAGGGCGTGGAGAGGAACGGTTCGAATTCGATATCCATTCTCACCTCCTACCGCCGTTCGCGTTCACGACGAGGGGAAAAGAGAAGCGGGATCGGGCGATGACGTGGCTGCAAAACATCATGCTAGTTCCCCAGCCGTTCGATGAGGTCCTTGGCGTGGACCTGATCGGATTTGTAGTTGCCGGTCAGCATATACATCACGATATTCACGCCGCCGCGAATGGCATAGATGCGCTGCATCGGATCGTTCGGCACAGTCGGGAGCAGCGGATTGCCTTGCTCATCCACAGCCCATGCGCCCGCGAAATCATTGGCCGTAATCATGATCGGTGTCACACCATCGCCGGTGCGCACGGGGCGTTCCCGTGGCGAAGCGTTCGGTGTCGAAGCCTCGACCCAGAGCGGGCTGCCTTCATAGCGACCCGGAAAATCGGGCATGATGAAGAAGGATTTGGTCAGCACATGATCGTCAGGCACGGGTTCCAGCGGCGGAACGTTCATGCCGTCGAGAATGGCGCGCAGGCGCTGGTTGGCGGGTGAGGCCGACGGATCGAGGCTGGCTCCGGCCTGCAACTGGTCGCGCGTGTCGAAAAGCACGGTGCCGCCCTGCTGCATATAGGCATCGACTTTGGCAATCGCTTCCGGGCTCGGCATCGGTGCCTGCGGGTCGATAGGCCAGTAGATCAGCGGATAAAAGGCCAGTTCGTCCTTGGCGGGGTCGACGCCGATAGGGTCGCCCGGTTCGAGTGCGGTCTTGTCCATCAGCGCGAAGCTCAAGCCCCGCATGCCTGCCTTGCTGATGTCGTCGGTCTGGGCGCTGCCGGTGATGACATAGGCAAGATGCGTCTGCGAGACGGAGTTGATGATCGCCTCGTCTCCGGGCTTGCTGTCGTCATGCACCTGCTCTTGAGCCCCAGACTGGGATTGAGTCTGTGCTTTTGCTTCGCCCATTCCGGAAGGAAGAAGGTTGAAGGCGAGGGAACCGGCCAGCAGAACAGCTATTCCCGCCAGCTTGGCACGCACTTTCATGCGGCGACGGAAGGCACCGCGCAGCCACAGCATCAAAAGCGTATCGAGTGCGAGAAGCATTGCGGCGACCGCAAAGAATGGTCCCGCCAGTGAAATCGACTGGTCCGATGTATAGGAGGCAGGTGTTATTCCGACGGAAAGTGTCGGCTGGGCAATCGGTTGCAGCTTGATGTTGGCACCTTCAAAGATGTTGAGCGCTTTCAAGCCGTCCTCATTGCCATAAAAGCCGGGCGGCGTGTTGATGCTGACGCTGGCTTGCTTGTTCTTTTCGACGATCAGTGGCTTGGCCTCGGATGTCGGCGGGGTTAGCGCGCCGGAAGCCGAAAGCAGCTGGTAGGGCGGCAGAGAGACCGAAGCCTGATTTTCCTGCGCGCCGGTTCTCTGTGACAGCGACACGATGCGGCGCAGCATTTCCACGAAGGAACCCGAAATAGGCAGGCTCGACCAGCTGGCATCGGGAGAGATGTGGAACAATACGATATTGCCGCGTCCGCGCTGTTCGCCGGTCACAAGCGGCGTTCCGTCCTGAAGAACGGCGTAAGCCTTGTCGTTGAGATCGAACGATGGCTCGGCAAGAACCTGCCGGGTGACGGTCACATCATCGGGGACAGCCAGACCGGCAAAAGGTCCCTTGTCAGGAAAAATGCGCAGCTTCTGCGGTTCGGACCAGGACAGCGTGCCGCCCAAGGCGCGCTCACCCTTGCGCAATTTCACCGGCAGAAGCGGATCATTGTCGCTGGCACCGGCAAGGCGCGGGCCTGCGAACCGCACCAGCGTGCCGCCGTCCTCGATCCATTTGGAAAGCTGTTCGGTGACAGGCTGTGGCAGCGTGCCGATATCGGCCATGATGAGGATCGACGGCTTTGCATCCAGCACTTCCGGCACGGATTGCAGAAGATCGGCAGAACGTGGTTCGATCAGATTGACATAGGGCGACAGCGCCCGGGAAATATAATGCAGTGGCGAGAGCAAGGGCTGCGCCAGATCGCCGTCACCGCTGGCGATAAGGCCGACGGTGCGCCGTTCCGATCCTGCATCGATCAGCCGTGTTGCGCCTGCCTGTTCGATACCATCGACACGGATCAGGCGGAAATCGTTGCGAAGCTCCACCGGCAGGTTGAACCGTGCCGTGCCTTCCGCACTTCCAAGCGCGAAGGAAAGCGGCGCCTCGGCGATGCGGCGCCCCTTGTCGTCATAGGCAGCGGCAGTGAGCGTGCGCGGAGCAGATACGCCTTCCGGGCGGATGGCGACGGCTTCCAGACTGTCAGCCTTGTTGTCTATGCCGGTCAGCGCCAAAGTGCGGCTGAGGTTCGCGCCATACCAGAGAACGGAGGCGAGATGCCCCGACTTGTCCAGTTCTGCGAAGGTTTCCGCATCATCTGATGATGCCAGTCCGTCGTTCATGAAGGCAAGGCGGACCTTTGTATCCGCGGGCAAGGTGGAAGCCAGTCGTTCCATTGCCGACTTGCGGTCAACCGGGATCGGGCGCGGCTCCAGTGCCTGAAGGCGCTCGGCAGCACTCTTGCCGTCATAGGGGCCGATTTCGGCGTTGGCCGGTTCCGCCGAACCCACGATGTAGATCGGAGCATTGCTGCCCTCTGCGTCGGAGATGAATTTTTCGGCAGCATTGACCCGCTGTTGCCAGTCCTCGGCGGAAGCCCAGCCATTGTCGATGACGATGGCAAGCGGCTCATTGCCGGACAGTGCGACCGGACGCGGATTCCAGACCGGCGAGGCAATTGCGAGAACGACGAGCGCGGCGATGAGCAGCCGCAGCAGCGTCATCCACCATGGACTTTTCGACGGCACTTCCTCGCGCTTGAAAACCTGCGCCAGAATGCGAAGCGGCGGAAAGGTTTCCTCCTGTGGACGCGGCGGCGTCATGCGCAAAAGCCACCAGATGACCGGCAGGGCGATCAGCCCCGCGAGAATGAGCGGCGAACCGAAGGCGAGCGGCAGAAAATTCATGTGCACGCGCCTCCCGCTGCAGGCAGGGCGGCGCTCAAGTTTCCGCTGGTGCTCAGCGCATCGTGAAGCCGTGCCAGTGCTTCCGCCGTCGGCCTGTCTGTCCGGTGGACCGTATAGCTCCAGCCGAGCCGCTTGCAGAAATCCGACAGGGTTTCACGGCGCGCAATGTAGAGGCGGCGATAATCGTCCGCATAGGTTTCGGCCCGACCGGCGACAAGCGTGGCGCCGGTTTCCGGATCGCGGAATTCGGTGCGGCCCGAATAGGGAAATGTTTCTTCCGCCGGATCGGCAACTTCCACCAGATGCGCGCGGACACCGCGTTGTGCCAGACGGTCGAGAAGATCGGTCAGTTCATCGAACGGATGCAGGAAATCCGATACG
Source organism: Brucella cytisi (assembly GCF_038433355.1). Lineage (NCBI taxonomy): Bacteria > Pseudomonadati > Pseudomonadota > Alphaproteobacteria > Hyphomicrobiales > Brucellaceae > Brucella > Brucella cytisi. The sequence goes on along the minus strand of NZ_JBCAUP010000024.1, from coordinate 81,680 downwards.
AGGACGACTTCCGAAAAACGGCGGATCTGGGTGATGTCGGGCAGTGCTGCAACCGGCGCTTCGTGCATCAGCGCTGCCGCCAGACGTTCAGCTCCGTTGCGGGCAGAAAAAGGCTGGATCAGCGCCGGAAAGGCAATGCGTTCGCCCGAGCGCGATAAAAGTTCGGCAAGAGCGAGCGTCAGCACGAGCGAACGCGCTTCCTTGGAAACAGGCGCGAGCTGCGAGCGATAGAGCATTGAGGGCGAGAAATCGCACCATAGCCAGACCGTATGGGCGGATTCCCATTCGCGGTCGCGGACATAGGTATGATCGTCGCGCGCGGAACGCCGCCAGTCGATGCGGGAAAGGGATTCGCCGTCCACATAGGGACGGAACTGCCAGAAATTTTCGCCGGGACCGCGTTTGCGCCGTCCGTGCCAGCCATTCATGACGGTGTTGACCACGCGCTGAGCTTCAACCAGCAGATCGGGGATGGCCGCTGCCCGCGCACGGGCGCGAGCAAGTGTCTCCTTGCGATCTGCGGTGGAAACTTCTGCGCCAATGACCATCAGACGGCAGCCTTTACCAAATTTGCGATGACGTCACGAATATGCATGCCGTCGGCGCGCGCAGCAAAGTTGAGCGCCATGCGGTGCTGAAGGACTGGCTCGGCCAGCGCCTTCACGTCGTCTACGGATGGGGCGAGACGGCCTTCATAGAGCGCGCGAGCGCGGGCGCACAACATCAGCGCCTGGCTGGCGCGTGGGCCGGGGCCCCAGGCGATGTGCTTTTTCGCGTGGTCGTTATCGGCATCGGGACGGGCGGAGCGCACCAGCTTGAGGATTGCTTCCACGACGCTTTCCGACACCGGCATACGCCGCACCAAAGTCTGCATTTCGATCAGCCGTTCGGCGTTGATGATCTCATAGGCCTTGGCCTCGGAAACGCCGGTAGTTTCCAGAAGAATGCGGCGTTCCGCATCCAGTTCCGGATAGAGAATGTCGATCTGCATCAGGAAGCGATCGAGCTGGGCTTCTGGCAGCGGATAGGTGCCTTCCTGTTCCAGCGGGTTCTGTGTCGCAAGCACATGAAACGGTGCGGGCAAGTCGTAGCGCTGGCCCGCGACCGTGACATGATATTCCTGCATGGCCTGCAAAAGCGCAGACTGCGTGCGCGGCGAAGCACGGTTGATTTCGTCAGCCATCAGGAGCTGCGCGAAGATCGGGCCCTTGAGATAGCGGAAGGAGCGGCGCCCGTCGGCATCTTGTTCCATGACTTCCGAACCGATGATGTCGGATGGCATCAGGTCGGGCGTGAACTGGATGCGCTGGCCGGAAAGGCCGAGCACGGTGCCCAGCGTTTCGACCAGCTTGGTCTTGGCGAGACCCGGTACGCCGACCAGCAAGGCGTGCCCGCCAGCCAGAACGGCGACGAGCGTGCGCTCGATCACGTTTTCCTGACCGAAGATCACAGTCCCGACGCTTTCCTTGATGCGTGCGATGTCCGCGAGCGCCCGTTCGGCCTCCGCGACGATCTGTTCGGGATTGGCGGTTTCAGGCGTAACGATAACGCTCATGTGGACCTCGCAATATGACCGCTCTGGCGGAAGTGCCTTATAAATCGCATATAGTGCTGACAAGCCGCGAAACGGTGACTATTTCATGACTTCGAGCATATTAAACACATTCGAGCAGGAATAACCGAGTCGGATGATAAAAAGCACCCCTGAAGGCAAAGACGCGCCGCAAAGTTCGATGCGCACCGCGGAAGGAACTGGCGGACTGGAAGCCCTGATTGCGCGCGCCCATGCGGATGCGCAAAGCGGTCCGGCGACGAAAGAGCGCGGAATCCCGCCTGTTGAGCGCTGGAACCCTGACTTTTGCGGCGATCTCGATATGGAAATCAAGGCTGATGGCACCTGGTTCTATATGGGTACGCCGATTGGGCGCAAACAGCTTGTGCGGCTGTTTTCGACCGTGCTGCGCAAGGACGACGACGGCCAGACCTATCTCGTAACTCCAGTGGAAAAAGTCGGCATTCGCGTCGAGGATGCGCATTTTGTTGTCGTCGAGATGGAAGTGTCTGGCGAAGGCGATGCGCAGGTGCTGACCTTCCGCACCAATGTGGGAGATGTCGTGACCGCCGACGCGCAGCATCCCCTGCGCTTCGTGATCGAGCGGACAAGCGGTGGATTGAAGCCCTATGTGCTGGTTCGTGGACGGCTGGAGGCGCTGATTGCGCGTGCTGTGATGTATGATCTGGTGGCGCTGGGCGAAGAGATCGAAATCGACGGCGTGCCGACATTTGCGGTTCGCTCTGGCGGCGTGGTCTTTCCGATCATGGCTTCCGATGCACTGGAGGCAGCACTGCAATGAGTGAATTCCCAGCCTTTTCAGCCGGTGATTTTGCCGAGCGGGTTCGGCAGTGGCGTCCCAGCCGGGATGATCTGACGGGCGATCATTCGCTTAATCCCGATATTACACAATTAATGACGATGGCTAAGATGCGCGACGCCGCCGTGCTGGTGCCGGTGGTGGATCGCGGATCGGAGGCCACACTGCTTTTGACGCAACGCACCGATACGCTGCGCAAGCATTCCGGCCAGATCGCCTTTCCGGGCGGCGCAATCGACCCGGAGGACGGCACGGCGGAACGGGCTGCACTGCGCGAGGCGAATGAGGAAATCGGGCTTGCGGCGGATCGTGCGGAGATCATCGGCAACCTGCCGCGTTATCTCACCGGTAGCGGATTTTCGATCACGCCCATTCTGGCGGTGGTGAAAACACCGTTTGACGTGCATCCGAACCCGGATGAAGTCGCCGATATTTTCGAGGTGCCGCTTTCCTTCCTGATGAACCCGGAGAACCATCGGCGTGAAAGCCGGGTATTCAACGGCAAGGAACGCTTTTATTACGCCATGCCTTATCACGAGCGATTCATCTGGGGGGCAACCGCCGGTATCATTCGCGGACTTTATGAAAGGCTCTACGTTTGAGCGAGAGTATGAATATTTCCGGCAAGGCGGACTGGCTGAAAGCAAAGCCGTTGCAAGCCCTGTTCAAGGCGTTGAACCGCGATGGCGGCGAGGCGCGTGTCGTGGGTGGCGCGGTGCGCAACACGCTGCTCGGCACCAAGGTGAGCGATGTCGATCTGGCGACCACGCATTTGCCGCAGGATACGGTCAGGCTGGCAAATGAAGCCGGTTTCAAGCCGGTGCCGACCGGTATCGAGCATGGCACGATCACTGTTGTCGTGCAGGGCCATCCGTTCGAGGTCACGACGCTGCGGCAGGATATTGAAACAAATGGCCGCCATGCCAAGGTCGCCTTCGGCACCGACTGGAAAGCCGATGCGGAACGGCGCGACTTCACCATCAATGCACTTTATGTGACGGCTGATGGCGGCGTGATCGATGATGTGGGCGGGCTTGCCGATATTGAAAGCCGGACGCTGCGCTTCATCGGCGATGCGGAACAGCGCATTCGAGAGGATTACCTGCGCATCCTGCGCTTTTTCCGCTTCTTCGCCTGGTATGGTTCGGGACGGCCCGAGGCTGAGGGCTTGCGCGCCAGCGCACGATTGAAGGACGGTCTTTCACAACTTTCCGCCGAACGGGTCTGGTCGGAACTGAAGAAACTCCTGTCCGCTCCCGATCCGTCGCGCGCGCTTTTGTGGATGCGACAGGCCGGTATCTTGAATCTCATTCTGCCTGAAAGCGAGAAATGGGGCATCGACGCCATTCATGGGCTGGTGCGGACCGAGGCCGATCTTGGCTGGCAGCCTGATCCGCTGCTGCGGCTTGAAAGCATTATTCCGCCCGACAGCGTGCGGATGGAAGAGATGGGCAAGCGGCTGAAAATGTCCAATGCGGAAAGGGCGCGGCTTGAAGCCTGGGCACGGGCCGATGCGGTCAAGCCGGAGCTTTCCGAGCAAGCTTTGAAGAAGACTATCTATCGCGGCAGCAAGCAGGCTGTGCTTGACCGCATTCGTCTGGCCTATGCGGCGGCGAGGGCCGATGCTGTGGGCAGCGACGATGCGATGATCCGCGCCGGTGGTTTCGCACGTCTTCTCGATGCTGCCGAACATTACGATGCGCCTGTTTTCCCTGTCACGGGCAGTGATCTTCTGGCTTTGGGCATTGAAAAAGGCCCCGGTCTTGGAGAAACATTGCGGTCTCTCGAAACTTTCTGGATTGACTCCGGTTTTAGTCTTGACCGTGCCACGCTTCTGGACAAACTTGATCGCGGTTAGAGCGGTTTCGCTCTAACCGCTTTTTCTCAGGCATTTCCGAACACAAAACCGTGTCTCACTTTTGTTGGAAATGCCCTGAAAATGAATAGCTAATGGCTTGCTTGCAAATTTCAGCCGTAGTTTCATCGCTTTATAGCTGGAGCATGTTTCCCAAAAGTGTGAACCGGTTTTGGGGCGAAACATACCCAAAACAGGCCCAATACTGGCAAAGAAAACTTTTCAGCGCGCGTTTTGAAAGAATATGAGATGTCCAACCCCGATACATCGATACAAGACAAAGCAGCGACCGATCCGAAGCAGAAGTTTGGCACCGAAGGCATCGCCGCCATGGACCGGCCAAGCCCGATCACCCGTTTTTTCATGGGGATCGTATCCTGGGCCGAAGGTCTCAATCTGAAATATGCCAAGCTCGGCAATCCGCCCGTCTACGACAATGCGACTTTCCCCTGGTCCGCCGAGATCGAGAAGGAATGGCCTGCCATCCGCAAGGAGCTGGATACGGTTCTGCTGCGTCAGAGTGAGCTGCCTTCCTTTCAGGATATTTCGACCGATGTGAAAACGATCTCGACCGATAATCGCTGGAAGACATTCTTCCTGCTCGGTTTCGGCGTGAAGTCGGAACAGAACATCAAGGCATGCCCGGAAACCTGGCGTATCGTGAACAAGATTCCCGGCCTGACGACGGCAATGTTCTCCATCTTCGAACCGGGCAAGCATCTGCCGCCGCATCGCGGACCTTATAATGGCGTGCTGCGCCTGCATCTTGGTCTCATCGTGCCGGAACCGAATGACCAGCTTGCCATCCGCGTGGACAATCAGGTCTGTCATTGGCAGGAAGGCAAGGTGCTAATTTTCGACGATGCCTATGAGCATGAGGCGTGGAACCATACCGACAAGACGCGCGTGGTCCTTTTCGTCGACTTTGTGAAGCCGCTCAAGTTCCCGGCTCGACTGGTCAACTGGTGCCTGATGAACCTTGCGATCTTCACGCCGTTCATCAAGGAGGGGCTCGATAACCACAATGAGTGGGAAAAGAAGTTTTATGCGGAAGCCGAAAAGCTGCGCAACCAGCCGAAAAACTGAACGGTTTGACAGCGGCGCTCAGCGCTTATAAATGTGCAGGAGGGCTTATCGCCCTCCTGTTTTTATGTGTTCCCTGCCGCATTGCCATTTTGGGTTTTGCCGGGAATACCATGACGAGGAATTGTTGATGCCGGAGATTGTAGGAAGCCTTTGATCGTTCCGAACAAGCTGCAAGATGGCAGGCGCTGAGAGCGTCTGACTGGCAGTGTTCAGGAGCGGAAACGGCATTGGCCGTGGATGGTTCACCATCCGCGAGAGCTGATGCTTGTCATGGTTTCCATCCAGGCAAGAACAACAATGAATATCTCACGCATGGAACAGCGCGTCTTGCACGTGCTGGCGCAGGGCGGTTACATCCGCCATCTGCGCGAAGACGGACATATCTGCGAAATCGAATGCTTTACCCGTGAAGGCTATCTGCTTTCCGATTGCACGATGGCAGTTTTCCAGCAATTGCGCCGTAAGCGGCTGATCGAATCCCGAATGGGCAGTCCTTATCGCATCTCGTTCAAAGGGCGCGAAAATGTTCGCGCTCAGCTCAATAACCGGTGAAGGAGAGCGTCATGCATATTCGCAAGGAAACGTCTGAAGACGCCGCCGAAATCCGTCACCTCACGGATGAGGCATTCCGCACCGTGGCTTATAGCAACCAGAAGGAAGGAGAGATCGTTGATGCGCTTCGCGCTGCAAAGGCGCTCACTCTGTCGCTGGTTGCCGAAGATAAGGGCGAAATTCTGGGTCATGTCGCATTCTCGCCCGTCCTGATCGGCGGCGAGGACAAGGGCTGGTACGGGCTTGGCCCTGTTTCGGTCCGTCCAGACCGGCAAGGCGAAGGGATAGGCGGCAAGCTGATCCGCGAAGGCCTTGCGCTATTGCGTGCGATTGGAGCTAAAGGCTGCGTTCTTCTGGGTGATCCCGGCTATTACGGTCGTTTCGGCTTCAAGGCCGATGCGCGGCTGAAACTGCCGGGTGTGCCCGCGAAATATTTCCAGTGTCTGGCCTTCGGGCCCGATATGCCACAGGGCGATGTCGCCTATCATACCGCATTCAACATATAAAAAAGGGCCGGGAAACCGGCCCTTTTCTTTCAGTTTTTTACGGCCACTTCACCACAGGCGGCATGGAAGACAGGATGGAATTCACATTGCCGCCGGTCTTGAGGCCGAAGATCGTGCCGCGATCGTAAAGCAGGTTGAACTCGACATAGCGGCCACGGCGGATGAGCTGCTCGTTGCGATCTGCGTCAGTCCAGTCCTTGTTGAAGTTCTGGCGCACCAGATGCGGATAGACGACCGAGAAACCGCGTCCCACGTCGCGCGTATAGGCAAAATCCGCGTCCCAGCCGCCTTTTTCGTCCGGCGAATGCAGCCAATCATAGAAGATGCCACCGGTGCCACGGGGTTCATTGCGATGCGGCAGGAAGAAATATTCGTCGCACCAGTCCTTCACGCGCTGATAGTCGACGATGTCCTTGTGCTTCTCGCAGATGAAACGGAAAGCCTTGTGGAAGGCGAGTGTATCGGGATCGTCCTGCGTGCGGCGGCTGTCCAGAACTGGCGTCAGGTCGGCACCGCCGCCGAACCACTGGCGCGTGGTCACGACCATGCGCGTGTTCATGTGGACGGCAGGCACATTCGGGTTTTGCGGATGGGCGATGAGCGAAATGCCGCTCGCCCAATAACGCGGATCTTCCTCTGCGCCGGGAATCTGCTTGCGGAACTCCGGCGAGAACTCGCCATAGACCGTCGAGACATGCACGCCGACCTTTTCGAAGACACGGCCATGCATGATCGACATGACGCCACCGCCGCCACGGCCTTCGTCCTTCTGCCAGGGCGTGCGGACGAAACGTCCGGGCTCACGATCTGAAAGTGGGCCCTGCAATTCATCTTCAAGTTGTTCGTAGCTTGCACAGATACGGTCGCGCAGTTCCTCGAACCAGCGCTGTGCCGCCTGTTTCTTCTCTTCGATGTCCGCGGGGATGATTGCTGGAATTTCGTCGCGTTGCATTGTCTGTTTCCTTCCGGCGCGGTTTGCCGGATCGCTCGGCGGTATCAGGCAGCCAAGGGTAAATGGATGAACTATTATTTCTTGGCTTATCAAAGTCCGCTGCAGGCGCAAAGCACGAAGCGCGCGATCACAGGGTAGTATAGACCCTCTCCCCAAGAAAAGACTCGTCTTTGTAGACCCGCTCCCCTATCTTTCTCTACCTAGGGTTTGGAAGTCATTCATTTCCGGTTTTGCCGGGAGGGCATAGCATGACAGCAGCACCGCCCCGTCCACCGCTCGAAGGCTTGCGCAAGCAGCTGCAGAAGAGTCGCGCCCAGAAAGGCCTGAAGCAAAGCCGGATGCCGCGCGACGGTTTCGTTCGCGAGACATTCACCCTGCCGAGGCTGGCGGCACGTGAAAAAGCGCGTGAATGGTTCGAGACATTCCCGAAAGCGGCCTACTGGACGGAAATCGAGAGCTGGTGCGAGCGCCCGGATGACGTGATCGAGTTCACCATGCGCCGGCTGGCGACTGCGGATTAGCGAACTGGTTCAGCCCAGCGGCTTAATTCAATGAATCGAGATTCCAATTAGGACATTGTAAAAACGCCCTGCGGCAAAAGCCCGGGGCGCTTTCAATTCTGGTTCGTTATATCGTTACCCGTTTTGTCTCACGTTGGAAGCTTTGGTTTCAACGTGAGTCTGCTCGACACGATCGAAACAAAGTTCTAGAATTTTACTTTCAGGCCAGCTGATACAGTTGCTGCCTGAAGCGAAGCGCCAGCGCCGTCTGGCACGAAGCTCACCGTGTTGTCGGAGTGATCGAAAGTTTGGGTGTCACCTCTCATTTTCAAGTGCTTTTCAAACCCGGCAGTGACGTAAAGGCTTGTTTGTTCGTTAAACGAATAGGACGCGTTGGCTTGAAGTTCAAAGTATGGCGCACTGTCAAATGTTTCGTTGAAACGCAGGTTGCGTAGCCAGTGATCGTCGACATCTTTGCCGGAAACGGTGACACCAACACGTCCGAGAGCGCTGAACGACCATCGATCCAGCTTGGTGGTCCATTCAGAACCAATGAAAAGCGCAGGCAAACGCTGTTCGTAACTTATTACTTTTCCGTCAGAAAATGTTCCTTCAGTGTCACGAAAATCGGTCGAACTGTAGACATAATCGCCGCCATAAGCCGTCCACTTCACGTTCGTATACTTAAATCCGCCATGAATATTCAGCGTATTCTGCGGATTGATAACGAAGTTATGCCCCAGGGCGACATCAAAACTGATGTAGCGGTCTAAATCGGTTTCACTTAGAGAGTGATCTGTCCAGTTGTTAAAGTCGTATCCGCTGAAACCACCCACGTCGGAAAGCCAATCATAATCGTGTAAATTTCCGCTTCCAGTCAGACCGACGTTCAAGTTTCCTGAGAATGTAAGGTCAGAACCAATGTCTGCCGTTATCTTGCCGTTTAAGATCGGCATTTGAGACTTCCAGATAAGATGACTTATTCTATTGTCTTCGTCGTAGACTATTTCGTCAGCTTTGATCCAGGAGTATCCGATGCTTCCAGAAAATGTATAATTTACATCTGTGGTTTTCTGATTTGAAATATCCGCCGAAATGGCATTGCTGCAGTTCAAAGAATATAAAAAAATAAAGAATATAATTTTCTTCATTATTTAGCCCCATATCAATTAGAGTGTAATTTGAGATGGAGTAATTTTTATAATACTTTGAATCAACCGCTTGTTTGAGCTGGCAATTTATATTCAAAAAACTGCCAGCTCAATGATTGGAGTTTTATTTCCCTGCAGTCTGCGGTGCTTTTTCCCATGCATTCCAGTTCTGGATGATGCTGTCGGCATAGGCCTTCCCGACGCGATAGGCGTTGGTTGTGGCGAGCGGGAAGCCGCCGGAATTTGCGGCAAGCGATTCAGCAGCCGTCTGGTCCTTGCCCTGACGGTCGAAGTTCGACGCGGTGCGCAGCAATGCGATGCGGTTGAAATCGAGCTTGCCAGCGTCGGCAGCCCGTTTCAGCGAGGTCAGCGTGGCATTGTCTTCCATCTGGGATGTGCAGTAGTCGGCCTTGCCGTCGGTCAGAAGCTTCGACCATTCGGTCATGGCTTCGCCGAGCTTCGCGCCGTGCCAGTAGGTATCGCCCGAAGCCGTATCGCAGATCGTGACCTTTGGCGCGCCGGTCGCCGCTTCCTGCGTGTAGTGCTTGCGGTATTCCTTCGCTGCGTCGCTATCGAGAAGTTCGATGCCCTTGGTTGTTGCCAGTGCGTAATCGGCCAGCTTGCCGTTCAGTTCGAAGACTTCAGTGCCCGCAGCCCATTTCGGCTTTTCGCCGGGCTTTGCAGCGCCGAGGCCGAAAAAGTCCGTTGGCCAGCCTTCCGGTGCTTCCCGAATGTCGATGCGGTGGTTCAGATTGGCATCGACGGAATATTTTGCCCAATGCGCCGATCCGAGTGTGCCGTGCTTCGGGTCGACACCGGCAATGCCTGCGATCAGGAAATAGGTGTGCGAGAGGTCGAGCTTGTCGCTCAGCGCCATAGCCGCCGTCGCGCTTGCGGCATTGGCGAAGCCCATCGCCGTCGTCATGTGACAGAGGCCTTCGGCGGTGCAGTCGATCTCTGGATATTCGGGGCTCAGGCCCGGCAGCTTGATCTTCTGCGTGAATTTTTCGCCTTCAAGCCATGGCTTGGCTTCTTCGCCGAACATGGTGATGACCATCACCTTTGGCGCGATGGGCGAAGCCTCCTTGGCGAAAGCCGGAGCGCTTGCCAGCAGGGAAGCGGCGGAAGCAGCAAGAGTGAGTGTACGAACAGACAGGTTCATGGACGAAGCGAGCCTTTCAGACCGGATGGGGCGGGGGTGCTTTGCGAAGCCGGTCCTTTCGCGAAGCGCAATTCTGGCGTTGTCATTCCTGCCGGAGGGAATCGACCTTGTCCCTCCGCTGGCGCAGAGCTTCGCCTGCCGTCATCGCAACCGAAACCGCAAGATTTAGCGATCTCGCGCCGGGCATCATCGGGATCAGAAGCCGTGCATCGGCGGAATTGTGGACATTGTCGGGTACGCCCGACGACTCACGCCCGAAGAGCAGAATGTCATTTTCCTGAAACCGATAATCCGTATAGGGGATCGCTGCCTCGGTGGACAGCAACACGATCCGGCGCTTGGCCTGCAGGCGCCAGTCTTCGAAGTGGTGCCAGTCCGCATGGCGAGTGAGGGTTGCCTGCTCCAGATAGTCCATGCCGGCGCGCTTCAGGGACCGGTCGGAAATGTCGAACCCGGCAGGTTCGATCAAGTCGACCGCGAAGCCGAGGCAAGCGGCCATACGCAGGATGGTTCCCGTGTTGCCGGGAATGTCGGGCTGGTAAAGTGCGACGCGCAGTTCCATATGATGCGGGTAACGCGAAATGCAGATCGCCGCAAGCACCGAAAGCGGCAATAGCCGGAACATCAACAGCTCCGGTGTCGTGATTTCTACAGAAAACATCTGTAGAAATATTCCCGTTTTGTTCCTCTTCCGTCTTGGCAATTCTTCCGGGACCACCTAAAAGGTGCACCATGTTCAGATGGTTTGAAAAACGACTCGAAGCCTATCCCGAAGAGCCGCCGCGCGAGCCCCCGCGCGGACTGGTAGCCTTTTGCCTTTATTATACCCGCGGTGCCTGGCCGTGGATCATCGGCATGGCAATCTTCACCACGCTCATCGCCGTGATCGAAGTGTCGCTCTTTGCCTTCATGGGCAATATTGTCGACTGGCTGTCACATCAGTCGCGAGAGACATTTCTGAGCAATGAAGGCTGGCGGCTTGCGCTGATTGCTGGTGTTGTTCTGGGCGTCCTTCCGGGCGTGGTACTGATCCATTCGCTGCTTATCCACCAGACATTGCTCGGCAATTATCCGATGCGTGTGCGCTGGCTGATGCACCGTTACCTGATCCGCCAGTCGATGGCTTTCTTTCAGGATGAGTTTGCCGGGCGCATTTCAACCAAGCTGATGCAGACTGCGCTCGCCGTTCGTGAAACGGTGATGAAGCTTCTGGACGTGCTCAACTATGTGATCGTCTATTTTGCGGGCACGCTGTTTATTGCAGCGTCTGCGGACCTTGTCCTGATGATCCCGTTTGCCGTCTGGCTCGTCGTCTACATCATATTGCTGCGCGTTTTCATCCCGCGTCTGCGCGTGATTTCAGAACAGCAGGCCGATGCGCGTTCATCGATGACGGGACGTATCGTCGACAGCTATACCAATATCGCAACCGTGAAGCTTTTCTCGCATTCAAGCCGGGAAGAATCATATGTGAAGGAAAGCCTCGATGGCTTCCTCGGTACCGTGCATCGGCAGATGCGACTCATCACGTTGTTTCATTTCACGCTCTATATGGCGAACTGCATTCTGCTGTTTGCGGTGGGTGCAATCGGCATCCAGCTCTGGATGAATGAAGCGATTTCCGTTGGCGCCGTTGCTGTGGGCATTGGTCTGGTTCTGCGCCTCAACGGCATGTCGCAGTGGATCATGTGGGAAATGTCGGCCCTGTTTGAAAATATAGGTACGGTGGAGGACGGGATCACGACGATTGCGCGTTCGCATGAGGTCGTGGACGTCCCCAGTGCACCGGCATTGCAGGTGACCAGAGGCGAACTCGACTTCGACAAGATCGGCTTCCATTACGGCAAGGGCAAAGGGGTTATCGAAAATCTCACGCTCACGATCCAGCCGGGCCAGAAAGTGGGTCTGGTTGGGCGGTCCGGTGCTGGCAAGTCCACGCTGGTCAATCTGCTGTTGCGCTTCTACGATCTGGAGAAGGGCCGCATTCTGATCGATGGGCAGGACATCTCCAAAGTCACGCAGGATTCGCTTCGCGCCAATATCGGCATGGTGACGCAGGATACCTCGCTTCTGCACCGTTCGGTTCGTGAGAACATCATGTATGGGCGGCCGGATGCGACCGAAGAGATGCTCCAGCAGGCCATTCGTCTGGCGCAGGCCGACCAGTTCATTCCGCTGCTGACCGACCCGAAGGGACGGCAGGGGCTGGATGCGCATGTCGGCGAACGGGGAGTCAAGCTTTCCGGCGGACAGCGCCAGCGCATTGCCATTGCGCGTGTGATGCTGAAGGATGCGCCGATCCTCATTCTGGACGAGGCGACCTCGGCGCTCGATTCGGAAGTCGAAGCAGCCATTCAGGATAGTCTCAACACCTTGATGGAAGGCAAGACCGTGATTGCCATCGCGCACCGCCTTTCCACCATTGCGGCGCTTGATCGTCTCGTGGTGATGGACAAGGGGCGCATCGTCGAAGATGGCACGCATGAGGAACTTGTGGCGCTCGGCGGCATTTATGCAAGTCTATGGGCCCGCCAGTCCGGCGGTTTCCTCGGCTTCGATGAAAATCCCGAGGATGCGCTGGTACAATAAGGACAGAAGCCATTGATGAAAGCGGTTTACAGCCTGTTCGAACGTTGGGTCGATCCCTTTCGTGAACCGGACCGGCTGAGACCGCCTTCAACCACGCTCGGCTTTCTCTGGCATTATGCGAGGCAAGCGAAATGGCCGCTCGCCGTTTCGCTTGCGGTTGGCGGATTGCTGCCGCTGGTCGAGGCAGGCTTGTTCTATTTCACAGGCAGGTTGGTCGATATTCTTGATCAGGTGGGTAAGGGTGGCGTCGAACGAAGCTGGTCGGCGCTTTTGCAGGCGGCAGGGCCAGAGCTTCTGTTCATGGGCATAACCGTCCTTGTAATCCGCCTCGTTGTGACGGCGATCAACACGCTGCTGGAAGACCAGACCTTGTCGCCGGGTTTCTACAATATGATCCGCTGGCAGGCGAACTCCTATGTTCTCCGCCAGTCCTATGCCTTCTTCCAGAATGATTTTGCCGGGCGCATTGCCACCAAGGTCTGGCAGGCGGGGCAGGCGGCAGGCGATCTCATTGAAAGTCTCATTCAGGTCGTCTGGTTCATGGCGATCTACAGCATCACCACGCTGTTTCTGGTCGGTCGGCTCGACTGGCGGCTGGCAGCGGCGGTAGTCCTTTGGATCATTGCCTTCGGCTTCATCGCCTGGCGCTATCTGCCGCGCATCCGCAAGCACGCTGAGGCTTCTGCCGAGGCGGGATCGATGATTAACGGGCGTATCGTTGACAGCTATTCCAACATCCAGACGATCAAGCTCAATACTGCCGATGACGATGAGCGCTATCTGCGCGATGGTTTCGAGCGGTATCTCGGCGCAATTCTTCCGTTCATGCGCTCGCTCACCGGCGTTCGTGTTTCGCTCACCGCACTTTCCGGCCTGATGATCGTGACGGTTGCGGCGATTGCCATCGATTTGTGGACGCGCAATGCCATCACGGTCGGGCAGGTGTCGTTCACGCTTGGCCTCGTGCTGCGCCTCAATATGCTCCTTGGCCGTCTCATGATGCAGCTCAATGGCATGCTGCGCCAGCTCGGACTGATCGAGAATTCCATGCGGCTGGTTTCTGCTCCGCTTGGTCTTGAGGATAGGCCCGGTGCCAAACCCTTGCAGGTGACTAAGGCGCGTATCGATGTTCAGGATGTCACGTTCCACTACGGCAAGGCTGCGGGCGTTCTCGACAATATCAACCTCACTGTGCGCGGTGGTGAACGCGTCGGTCTCGTCGGGCATTCCGGGGCGGGCAAGTCTACCCTCGTAAATCTCATCCTGCGCCTCTACGATGTCGAGAAAGGCGCGATCCTCGTGGAGGGTCAGGACATTCGCGATGTCACCCAGACCTCGCTGCGTCGGGCGGTCGCGGTCGTCAGTCAGGAAACTGCATTGCTCCACAGGTCGCTGCGCGACAACATCATGCTGGCGCGCGACGATGCGACCGACGAAGAACTGCTGCAGGCAGCACGTCAGGCCGAAGCCGATGGGTTCATTGCCAGTCTGGAGGATTTCCAGGGGCGGCGGTCGTTCGATGCCTTTGTGGGCGAGCGCGGCGTCAAGCTTTCTGGCGGGCAGCGCCAGCGCATTGCTATCGCTCGCGCTATTTTGAAGGACGCGCCAATCCTCATCCTCGATGAGGCGACTTCCGCACTCGATTCGGAGGTCGAAGCTTCGATTCAGGAGAATTTGAAACGCCTTATGGATGGAAAGACGGTTATTGCGATTGCTCACCGCCTTTCCACCATCGCAGCGCTCGATCGTCTCGTTGTGATGGATCAAGGCCGCATCGTGGAGGAGGGGACGCATGACGAACTTATCGCCCGCGGTGGCATCTATGCGGGACTTTGGGCCCGCCAGTCGGGCGGTTTCATAGGGAGGAACGGAGAAAGCTGAAAGCTTTCCACTGTCTGTAATGCGTTATCGCTTTGCTGTGCATTCCCTGAATTGAGCAAGCAAATCCGCCTGCGACATCGTGCCGTCATAAGGGGTTGGTGTCTGGACAAGCGATTTTTACGCGCATAAACCGGATAGTGAAATGGAGGGAATTTCGTCCTGTGAGCACTTGCAGGACTACTTTTGCGCAAGTGCAAAAGAGGACGAGGGGAGAGTTCAATTGAACATGCAGGTTGAAAAGGAATTGGCACGTGAGCGCACACGACACGGCTGAGCCGACACGGCGTGATTTTTTGTATATTGCGACGGGAATGGCCGGTGTCGTCGGAGTTGGCGGACTGGCCTGGCCGTTTATCGACCAGATGCGTCCGGACGCTTCGACACTCGCGGCTGCGTCCATCGAGGTTGATGTTTCGTCCCTGACGGAAGGAGCATCACTAACTGTCAAATGGCGTGGTAAGCCGGTTTTCATTCGTAACCGCTCCGCCAAGGAAATCGAGGATGCCAAGACAACCGCTCTTGGTGATCTCAAGGATCAGAACGCACGTAACGCCAACCTCGCAGCGGATGCGCAGGCGACCGATGTCGCCCGCTCGGCAGGCGAGGGCAAGGAAAACTGGCTGGTGATGATCGGCGTGTGTACCCATCTGGGTTGCGTGCCGCTCGGTGAATCCGGTTCTTTCGGTGGCTGGTTCTGCCCATGCCATGGCTCGACCTATGACACTGCCGGACGTATCCGCAGTGGTCCGGCTCCGGAGAACATGCACATTCCGCAATATGCGTTCGCTTCCGATACGGTCATCAGGATCGGCTAACAGGTCTTGGGGAGAGAAGACATGAGTGGTGGACACTCCACATACACGCCGAAGACCGGCATCGAAAAATGGGTGGACGAACGGCTTCCCTTGCCGCGTCTCGTCTATGATTCCTTCGTGGCCTATCCGACGCCGCGTAACCTGAACTACATGTACACCTTTGGTGGCATTTTGAGCTTCATGCTCATTTCGCAGATCCTGACCGGCGTTGTGCTGGCCATGCATTATGCTGCCGATACGGGCATTGCGTTCAATTCCGTCGAAAAGATCATGCGCGACGTCAACTCCGGTTGGCTGCTGCGCTACATGCACTCCAACGGTGCATCCTTCTTCTTCATTGCCGTCTATCTCCATATCGCTCGCGGTCTCTATTACGGTTCCTACAAGGCGCCGCGCGAGCTTCTGTGGATTCTGGGCGTGGTGATCTTCCTTCTCATGATGGCTACCGCCTTCATGGGCTACGTGCTGCCATGGGGCCAGATGTCCTTCTGGGGTGCGACGGTTATCACCGGCTTCTTCACGGCTTTCCCGATCATCGGCGAACCGATCCAGCAGCTTCTGCTGGGCGGCTTTGCGGTCGACAATCCAACGCTCAACCGCTTTTTCTCGCTGCACTATCTGCTGCCGTTCATGATTGCCGGTGTCGTTATCCTGCACGTCTGGGCGCTGCATGTGACGGGTCAGACCAATCCGACCGGCATTGAAGTCAAATCCAAGACCGACACGCTGCCGTTCACGCCTTATGCGACCATCAAGGACGCTTTCGGCGCGCTCGTCTTCTTCGTGTTCTTCGCCTACTTCGTCTTCTACATGCCGAACTTCCTCGGTCATCCGGATAACTATATCCCGGCCGATTCTCTGAAGACACCTGCTCACATCGTTCCGGAATGGTACTTCCTGCCGTTCTACGCGATGCTGCGCGCCATCACCTTCAACATCGGCCCGATCGACTCGAAGCTCGGCGGCGTTCTGACCATGTTCGGTTCGATCGCAATCCTCTTCGTCGTGCCGTGGCTCGATACGTCGAAGGTTCGTTCGGCTGTCTATCGTCCGTGGTTCAAGCTGTTCTTCTGGCTGTTCGTGATCAACGCCATCTTCCTCGGCTGGCTGGGTTCGCGTCCTGCGGAAGGTTCCTACGTCTTCATGGCGCAGCTGGGTACGCTCTACTACTTTGCTTTCTTCATCATCATCATGCCGGTCATCGGCTTGATCGAAACGCCGAAGCGTTTGCCGAACTCGATCACCGAGGCGGTTCTGGAGAAGAGCGGCAAGGCCGGGGTTACCCCCGTGGAAATCCCTGTTGAAACTCGGGGCTGAACCAGCGAGAGAGATGAAGGACGTAACAATGAAAAACATCCTCAAGAATTTCGCTGCCTTCGGTATTGCTCCGCTGGTCGCGCTTGGTATCGCCCTAGGTGGTGCCTCGGCTGAGGAAGGCGGCAATGCCGCGGAGCCGGAACATTTCCCGATCCACCATCCCAAGCAGGAAAAGTGGAGCTTTGCCGGTCCGTTCGGAACCTATGACAAGGGACAGCTTCAGCGTGGCCTGAAGGTCTACAAGGAAGTTTGTTCGGCCTGTCATTCGATGAACCTGGTGGCCTTCCGCACGCTGGAAGGTCTCGGCTACTCACCGGAGCAGGTCAAGGCATTTGCCGCTGAATATGAAGTGCAGGACGGGCCGAATGCGGATGGCGAAATGTTCACCCGCAAGGCGATCCCGACTGATCACTTCCCGGCGCCATTTCCGAATGCGAACGCAGCTGCGGCCGCGAACAACGGTGCAGCTCCTCCGGACTTCTCGCTGATCGCGAAGGCTCGTGGTGTTGAACGCGGCTTCCCGACCTTCATCTTCGACATATTCACGCAATATGCCGAAGCGGGTCCGGACTACATCCATTCTCTGCTGACCGGCTATGATGAACAGCCACCAGCGGGGATGCATATTCCGGAAGGGACGCATTTCAACCCATACTTCATCGCCGGCAAATCGCTGGCCATGGCAAAGCCGCTGAGCGACGACCAAGTCACCTATGACGATGGTTCGCCGCAAACGGTGGATCAGTATGCACGCGACGTTTCGGCATTCCTGATGTGGGCTGCAGAGCCGCATCTGGAAGATCGCAAGCGGACCGGTTTCCGGGTCATCATATTCCTGATCCTTTTTGCCGGTCTGGTTTATGTCGCCAAGCGTTCGATCTGGTCGGATGTTAAACACTGACAATGGATCAACCTGAATTAAAAGATGGGCGCCGTGGGCGCCCATTTTTTTGTGCTGGAACTGGAAGGTCAGCCTTGCCACAATTAGGCCATGAAAATGACCGTGCGTCGCCGCAATGTTCTTCGCAGAAATGGGCGGTTTCTTTTGCAATTTGCCCGTTTGAGGGTGTAAAGGTCCTTGGTCCCAACTTTGCCTTGATTAACTTGACCGGCCTGTAGGCCGCCTGAAAGGATGGAAAATGGAATCCGGATTTAAAGCCAGCTTGAAGGATGCGATCCGCACCATTCCGGACTATCCCAAGCCGGGCGTCCAATTCCGTGACGTGACGACGCTTATGGGCGACGCGCAGGCATTCCGCCGTTCCGTCGATGAGCTGGTCTATCCCTATGCAGGCAACAAGGTCGACAAGGTAGCGGGCATCGAAGCACGTGGCTTTATTCTCGGCGGCGCAATCGCGCATCAGCTGTCGGCTGGTTTCGTACCGATCCGCAAGAAGGGCAAGCTGCCGCGCGATACAGTGCGCATTGCCTACAGCCTTGAATATGGCATCGATGAAATGGAAATGCATCGCGACGCGATTGAAAAGGGCGAACGGATCATTCTGGTGGACGATCTGATCGCCACGGGCGGAACGGCGGAAGCGGCAGCGAAGCTTCTGCTTCAGATGGGCGCAGAGATCGTCGCAGCCTGCTTCATCATCGACCTGCCGGATCTCGGCGGACGCAAGAAGCTGGAAGCTCTTGGCGTGCCGGTCCGCACGCTCGTGGCCTTTGAAGGCGACTGAGAATACGAAAAAGCCCGGACATTGCTCCGGGCTTTGTTATTTCAGGCATCAGCCTTGGGCGGCAGTTTCACCATCGCCGCATTGTCGAAAGACAGCACCTCGTCGCCATTCTGGTTATGGGCGCTCGTCGTCATGGTCAGCATCGACCAGCCGGGGCGGGAGGCGAGCGGCCTTATGGCGTGGACCAGGCGCTTGTAGGTGATCGTATCTCCGGCATAGACGGGCTTTGACCATTTCAGGTTTTCAAAGCCGGGTGAGGGGCCGAATGTCGGCGGCGTCTCGCCGCGTTTCAGAGCTTCCTTCGTTGCCTTGATGATGGAAGCGACATTGAGCTTCATGAACACTGCAGTGGTGTGCCAGCCGGAAGCACAAAGTCCGCCGAAGACGCTCTTTTTTGCCGCTTCGCTGTCCAGATGGAACGGCTGCGGATCATATTTTCTGGCGAAATCGATGATTTCCTCGGCAGTAAACGTATAGCTGCCGATGACGAGGTTCTGCCCGAGATTTTCTTCCAGGAAACTCATGACGCCCCTCCTGCCGTCGCATCGTAGTCGCGGCGCAGCATCATGCATGGATGCTGCATTTCGCACACGCTCTCACCACGCTGATTGAACAGTTCATGGTGGAACGTCACCAACCCGATTGCCGGGCGCGATTTGGAAATGCGTTTGTCCTTGATGGTCGTCACACCATTCAGCGTATCGCCCGCGAGTACGGGGCGTTTCCAACGCGTGAATTCGACGCCGGGACCACCCTGTGACGTTGAGTTTGTAAGATAGGCATCGCAGACCATGCGCATGATGAGGGAGGTGGTCTGCCATCCTGATGCCGCCAGCCCGCCGAGCACGCTCGCCTTGCCTGCTTCCTCATCAAGATGGAACGGCTGCGGATCGAACTCGCTGGCAAACTCGATGATTTCTTGCTTGTTGATCGTACGAGGACCGAAGGGAAGGGTCATTCCCGGCTCCATATCCTCATAAGCATATTTAGGCAGAGGCTTGCTCACCCTCGATCTCCTCCGAGTAGGCATAAAGAAAAGGCCGCCGGTTTTCGGCGGCCTGAACGTATCAGGTATTGAAGCGGAACAGCATCACATCGCCGTCATGGACGATGTATTCCTTGCCTTCGTCCCTTGCCTTGCCGGCTTCCTTCGCTCCGACTTCGCCATTGTATTTGACGTAGTCTTCATAGGCGATGGTCTGGGCACGGATAAAGCCGCGCTCGAAATCGGTATGGATGACACCGGCAGCGCCGGGAGCCTTGGTGCCGCGCCGGATTGTCCAGGCGCGGGTTTCCTTCGGCCCTGCGGTGAAATAGGTGATGAGGTCGAGAAGCTTGTAACCGGCGCGGATCAGGCGATCGAGACCCGGTTCCTCAAGGTCCATGCTTTCCAGATATTCCTTGGCTTCCTCATCGGGAAGCTGCGCAACTTCCGCTTCGATTGCAGCCGAAATGATGACCGTCTGGGCACCCTGTTCCTCGGCCATCTTGTCGACGGCAGCGCTATACTCGTTGCCCTTGGCCGCATCGCCTTCAGCGACGTTGCAGACATAAAGAACCGGCTTGGAGGTGAGAAGGTTCAGGCCCTTCAGCGTCAGCAGGTCTTCTGCGGCAATATCCTTCAGCATCAGGCGGACCGGCTGGCCGTTCTGGAGCAGTTCGAGTGCTGCTTCCATCACCGGCAGAATGGTGAGGGCTTCCTTGTCCTTGCCGGTAGCGCGCTTGCGGATCTGCACGATGCGGCGCTCGATGCTTTCGAGGTCCGACAGCATCAGCTCCGTTTCAACCGTCTGGGCGTCCGATACCGGATCGATACGACCTTCGACATGCGTGATATCGTCATCCTCGAAGCAGCGCAGCACATGCACGATGGCATCCACTTCGCGGATATTGGCGAGGAACTGGTTGCCGAGACCTTCACCCTTCGATGCGCCGCGCACGAGACCGGCAATATCAACGAAGTTGATGCGGGTCGGGATGATTTCCTTCGAACCGGCAATCCGGGCGATATCGTTCTGGCGCGGATCGGGAACCGCCACTTCGCCCGTGTTCGGCTCGATGGTGCAGAACGGATAGTTTGCGGCCTGTGCGGCGGCCGTTTTGGTCAGCGCGTTGAAAAGCGTCGACTTGCCAACATTTGGCAGACCGACGATGCCGCATTTGAAACCCATGATCGTACCTATCAGACTAGAATTCTATTGTTGTGGCTATGCGTCATCGGACCGTGAAGCGTCAAGAGGCGGAGGCGTCGCGCCGTTGGGAACGGCTTACTTTTACGCATTCTCCCATGCAAAACCGCTTCGCACTTTTGCTGGAAATGCTTTAGTCCTTTTTGCCAAGCAGCTTTTTCAGCATTTCAGCCATCGGGCCGCTGGCAGGAATATTCGGCTTCTTCTGGTTCTGCCGCGCCTGGCGAATATGGCTCTGCGCCTTTGGTGGCGCCTTTTCCAGTTGTGCGGGATCGGCCTTGAAACCGCTGGGCCGTTGATTGCCGTCGCCCATGGCGAGCGCAATGCGGTTCATGAAGCTGTTGTCTTCGCCCTTGGCGGCAAGCAGGCCCACATTGTCGGCAATAGCGCCCAGAAGCGTATCCAGCCATTCATTGTCGGCCTTGGCGAAATCGCCGAGGACATAGTTATGCACGAGTTCCTTCGCACCCGGATGGCCGATGCCAAGCCGCATGCGGCGATAATTCTGGCCGCCGGGGAAGGCCTGCATATGCGCGTCGATGGATTTGATGCCGTTATGGCCGCCGGAGCCGCCGCCGGTCTTGATGCGCAGCTTGCCGGGAATGAGGTCGAGTTCGTCATAGATCACGACGAGATCGGCAGGTGTCAGCTTGTAGAAGCGCATGGCTTCGCCGATGGACTGACCCGAAAGGTTCATAAAAGTCTGCGGCTTGACCAGCAGCACTTTTTCGCCGTCGATCACGCCGTCGGCAATCTCGGCCTGAAACTTCTTCTGCCAGTTGGAAAAGCGATGGCGGCGGAATATTTCATCCGCCGCCATGAAACCGATATTGTGCCGGTTATGCGCATATTTGGGGCCCGGATTGCCAAGACCTGCAATGAGCAGCATGGTTCGGAGCCCCTTCTGTAGCGCTTCCCGAAAAGTGGGAACCGGTTTTCGGATAAGAAGCGCGTTAGCGCTTCTGTGCGGAAAGCGATTATTCGCCGTCCTTGGCTTCTTCTTCTGCAGCACCTTCCAAAGCAGCTTCTTCCGACTTCAGGCCGGCAGGAGCAGCAATCGTGGCGATGGTGAAGTCGCGATCCTGGATGGCAGCGGTCACGCCCTTCGGCAGCTTGATTGCCGAAATGTGGACGGAGTCGCCGATTTCGAGGCCGGTCAGGTCGAACTCGAGTGCTTCCGGAATTGCATTGGCCGGAACGATCAGTTCAACGTCGTGACGAACGATGTTGAGAACGCCGCCGCGCTTGATGCCCGGAGCTGCTTCTTCGTTCTTGAAGTGAACCGGAACATTCACATGGACGACCGACTTCGCGGAAACGCGCAGGAAGTCGACATGCTGCGGGAAGTCACGGACCGGATCCAGCTGGTAGTCCTTCGGGAGGACCTGAATCTTCTTGCCGTCTACTTCGATCGTGGCAACAGTGGTCTTAAAGCCACCGCCATGAATCTTGTAGAAGATCTCCTTGTAGGAGACGGCGATTGCGAGGGGTTCCTGCTTGTCGCCATAGATGACTGCAGGAATCTGGCCGTTGCGACGCAGTTCGCGGGAGGACCCCTTACCAACCCGGGTACGCAGATCGGCCTTGAGCACGTAAGTCTCGCTCATGGCATTTCCTTTCGATGTTACTGGAGTGTCGCTTGTTTTCCACGCATGAGCTTGTCCGAAAACCGGTTTCCACTTTTCGGGATCATGCTTCAACAAACGACATGAAACAGCCCGTATTGTCTGTCACGAGGTGAGAGACCGGACCGCTCCATTCCGCGTTGCCTCCAAGGGTGTCTACGCGGATGGCGCTGGCTATAGACCATAGCGTGCGGCGGCGCAAGTTTTTTGGGCTGCGAGCAGTTCCCGTGCCCGGCATCTGTGGGCATTTCTCATAACCGGTGGCATTGGCGGCGTCAAAGATGTTAAGCGAATGCCTGATCGACCGCAGGCTTGGCCGTGCGAGTCGTTTGTTCCTGCTATGTTGAAACAAGGAGGCGAGATGCAGGTCGGTATCGACATGGGTGCAGTTGCTGGAAGCGGTTCTGCCTCGGCAGCGGCGCTTGGCGGTGGCAAGCAGGCCATGCTTGATCTTGAGGAGCTTCTCGCCACGCGTTTGCTCGTGCAGGGCAATTCCGGCTCCGGCAAATCGCATCTTTTGCGCCGCCTTCTGGAACAGAGCGCGCAATGGGTGCAGCAGTGCATCGTCGACCCTGAAGGCGATTTCGTCACGCTTGCCGATCTTTACGGCCATGTCGTTGTCGATGCCGCCCGTACCGAAGCCGAACTGACACGCATTGCCGGACGCATCCGCCAGCATCGTGTTTCGGTGGTGCTCAATCTGGAAGGTCTCGATGTCGAGCAGCAGATGCGCTCGGCTGCGGCTTTTCTTGGCGGTTTGTTCGATGCCGAGCGCGACTATTGGTATCCGATGCTGGTGGTTGTGGATGAGGCGCAGCTTTTTGCGCCTGCCGCCGCCGGTGAAGTGTCGGATGAAGCGCGCAAGCTGTCGCTCGGCGCGATGACCAATCTCATGTGTCGCGGGCGAAAGCGTGGCCTTGCGGGTGTTATCGCCACGCAGCGACTGGCGAAGCTTGCCAAGAACGTTGCAGCAGAAGCTTCGAACTTCCTCATGGGGCGTACATTCCTCGATATCGATATGGCGCGCGCCGCTGATCTTCTGGGCATGGAGCGCAAGCAGGCTGAAATGTTCCGCGATCTGCAGCGCGGACATTTCGTGGCGCTTGGCCCCGCATTGTCGCGTCGTCCATTGCCGATCAAGATCGGCAAGGTGGAGACATCGGCGCGGTCTTCATCGCCGAAACTGATGCCGCTTCCTGATGCGCCGGAAGATGCGCTCGACCTCATCTTCACGCCTGCGCCGCAGGAAATCCGTGCTGCCGTGCGCAGAGCGCCGCCGCCTCCACCGCCGCCATCGACGGCGGAGATTCTGGCGCAGGTAGCAAAGCCGAAGCCCGAAGCCGAACCGGCACAGGAACCTTTGTTCCCCGGCATGGTGGAAGCCGAACGGGATGAGCTCCTTGAAAAGGTGATGCGCGAGATCGTGGACGATCCGGAAGCGTCGTTCCGGTCCGTGGCCGTGCTTTATCAGGACTTTCTGGTGCGTTGTCGCATTCACCGCGTTCCGGGCGAGCCGCTGGCTCTCCCTGCCTTCCGCCGCAGGCTGGCAGTGGCGCAGGCCAGCATTGAAAGCGATGTGGCCAGTGGCGAAACATGGCAGCAGGCGCTGGCCCTGTCGGAAAGCCTCACCGACGATGTGCAGGGCGTGTTCCTGATCGTGGCGCAGGCGGCGGTAACCGGCGCGCCTTGTCCTTCCGATGCGGCTTTGGCGCGCGCCTATGGCACGCACTCGTTCAGCCGTGCCCGGCGTCTGCTGACCTATTTTGAAGAACGCGGGCTCCTGGTTGTGCGCAACGATTTCAAGGGAATGCGCATCGTCAATTTTCCCGATCTCGCCTGCGAAACGGCACCGGGCGACCCGAATGCGCCGGACGATCTGGCGGAAGAAGGCGCTGCGGCGGAGTAAGCTGTGAAAACTGTCATGAACCTGTAATGATCCTCGCCGACAGCTTGCGAAACGGATCATTCAGGGCAGCAGCGTGACACAGCCAATTCAGCAACCGGGTTACAAAGAACTCTTCGCGACATTCGGCAAGATCGGGCTTCTGTTCGTGCTGCCCGGCGCTGTCGTCATGCTTGCATTATCGGCGCTGTATATCTCCTTCGGGCATGTCGACATCGTGGCCGGACTGTTGTTCGGCCTCAAGGCTGCGGTTCTCGCCGTGGTTTTTGAAGCGCTTTATCGCATGGCCAAACGGACACTGGCCTCGGGGTTTTCCTATGCGGTGGCGCTTGCGGCATTCGTTGCGATAGCCTTCCTGAAACTGCCGTTTCCGCTCGTCGTTCTGCTGGCGGCTCTTGCAGGTGGCCTGCGGCATATCGTGCAGGGAAATGGTGCTGCCGCAATTATGGGAGAGGCGACGCCTGGCGCCTTGCGCGAATTCACGCAGCAAACGCTCATCTGGGGCGGGCTGTGGCTTTTACCTTTGCTCGGGCTTTTCTTCGCTTTTGGTGGCGCGCATGTTTTTGTGCAGGAAGCCGCCTTCTTTTCGAAGCTTGCTGCGGTGACATTTGGGGGCGCTTATGCCGCTCTTTCCTATACGGCGCAGCAGGCGGTCGAGCATTTCGGCTGGATGAAGCCGGGAGAAATGCTGACCGGGCTCGGTCTGGCGGAAACCACGCCGGGACCGCTGATCCTCGTGCTGGTTTTTGTCGGCTTTGTGGGGGCTGCGAACCTGTCGGGCCTGCCGCCACTTCTGGGTGGCCTTTTCGGCGGACTGATCGCGCTCTGGTTTACCTTCGTGCCCTGCTTTCTATGGATATTGGCGGGCGCGCCATTCGTGGAGCGGCTGCGTCAGGTGCGCTGGCTGTCGGCCATGCTGGGCGGGATTACGGCTGCAGTCGTCGGCGTGATTGCCAATCTGGCGCTGTGGTTCTCGCTGCATGTCCTGTTTTCGCAGGTTGTCGAGAAGGCTATAGGTCCCTTCACATTGCCGCTGCCGGTCTGGAGCACAATAGACAATGCCGCCGTCCTGATTGCAGGCGCGGCGGCATTCTTGCTTGTTGTTCTGAGGCTCAACATGCCGCTCGTGCTGTTGCTGGCGGCATGTCTCGGAATTGTAATCCGGCTGGTGTTTTAGTCGAACAGGCTCGAAACGGACTCTTCCGCTGCCGTGCGGGCGATGGCTTCGCCAATCAGGTCCGAGATCGAGAGGACGCGGATATTTGGCGCATCGTTGATGGCGGTGGTCGGCTGGATGGAATCGGTAATGACCAGTTCCTTCAGCTTGGACGAGGCGATACGGGCAACCGCGCCGCCGGACAGAACGCCGTGCGTGATGTAAGCGGTGACGCTCTTGGCGCCCTTGTTCAACAGGGCCTCAGCTGCGTTGCAGAGCGTGCCGCCGGAATCGACGATGTCATCGAACAGCAGGCAGTCCTTGCCGGAAACGTCGCCGATGACGTTCATGACTTCCGATTCACCTGGACGTTCGCGGCGCTTGTCAACGATGGCGAGCTGCGCATCGATGCGCTTTGCGAGCGAACGGGCGCGAACCACGCCGCCAACGTCAGGCGAAACGACCATGCAATTGCCGGTCGCGTAATTGGCCTTCACATCGCGGGCGATGACCGGAACGGCGTAGAGGTTGTCGGTCGGGATATCGAAGAAGCCCTGAATCTGACCGGCATGAAGGTCAAGCGTCAGGACGCGGTTCGCACCGGCTTCGGTGATGAGATTGGCGACCAGCTTGGCAGAGATCGGCGTGCGCGGGCCGGGCTTGCGGTCCTGACGGGCATAGCCGAAATAGGGCAGGACGGCGGTGATGCGACGTGCCGACGAGCGGCGGAAGGCGTCGATCATGATGAGCAGTTCCATCAGGTGATCGTTTGCCGGGTAGGAAGTCGATTGCAGTACGAATACGTCTTCGCCGCGCACGTTTTCCTGAATCTCTACGAAGATTTCCTGATCGGCGAAGCGACGGACGCTGGCCTTACCGAGTGGAATGTTGAGATACTGAGCAACGGATTCGGCAAGAACCCGGTTGGAGTTGCCTGCGAAAAGTTTCATTCTTTTGCCTCTGACGCCGATGCGGTCGCGGTTTGCAGTTTGGTTCTGTCGCAACAGTCCGCCGGAACGGACTTAATCTCTTAAAAACTTTAAAGCTGCGTACGGTCTGACCGGCCAAGTACTGCAGCTAGAAAGGTTTTCTTTCGGATGTGGGGCCTATTGCAAAGAGTCATCGCCATTGCAAGGCCCTCGGGAACACAATTGCTGTAAAAAGCCCGGTTTTCCGGCTTTCCCACAGTAGGCAAAACAGATTCAGCAAAAGATTTCAGTCTTTTGCTGCCAAAGCAAGTTTCTATGCGCGATTTGCCGCAAGCCAGGTCGAATATTCCTGCATGGTTCGGTCGGCGATTGTCTGCATTGCGGAAGCCGGAACGACACTCCATGAGTCTGCGGCAGCACCTGGAACTTTCTCCTGCCCCTGTATCCGGTGAAGGCGGTTGCCGGAAGCATCCAGCACGTCCCAGACGTAGAGCACGGTGGTCTGATTATCTTCCGAAAGAACGGAGAAATATCCCTTCATGACGTAGGCAGCACTCGGGTCGTTATTGCCTGCAAGCTCAATGCCCTTCGTCTTGGCATCGTCATTCATGCGATGGGTCAGTGGCGTCACCACATTGACCGGTGCGCCGACAATCGGGGCGATATGCAACTTGCCCGGCTTGAGCGCTGCACTGCGCTGCGGTGCCACTGGCGTGGTTGTCGCAGGTGCTGTGCCGGTCGTGGCCGGAGTTGTTCCCGTGGGCTGCACGGGAGCGGTGCCCGTCGCCGGGGTGCCCGGTGTCGCGGCTGGCGTAGTAGTTTGCCCGGAATTTTGCCCGGAATTTTGATTGCTACCCTGTACGTTCAGAGCGGACTCAGTGCTGTTGCAGGCGGCCAGGACGCTTGTAAGCACTCCGGCCAGCAACAACATCGTTGAAAGACGTGCCTTGTTCATGTTCGGCTTCATGCTCCTGAAGGCGCAGGTTCTCTGCGGTCGGGCATTTTCAGTTCAAAATAATCTATCGATTTTATCGACGTGCATCTTGCCCGAAAGCCGCTTTGCAGTTTCCGGGTTGCGCTTGTGGCAGTTTTATCGCCGATTGCGCCTCATTTTACAATCATATCAAGAGAATGGCGGGATAATGGCTGAGCTGCGCCATTTGTTGTGAGATATGTCTGCCCCAGCGTCGTGGCGGTTTGGGTGTCGGAATCCATGATGATCATATGTGCGAAAAGCGTCATGTCCGGCTGGATGCTTTCCGGGTTTCCGGCATAGAATATCTGCGGGTCCATCCATGATGGCGTGAAACGTGCTCCCACTGAATAGCCACAAGTATTGAGGCGATGGCGGGTAAGGCCGTGTGCCTCCATGGTCCGCGCATGGGCGTCAAAGACGTCGCCGAATGTCGAGGCGGGTGTCATGGCTGCTTCCACGGCTTCCAGCGCCTCGCGTGCAGCCGCATAGAGCTCTTGATGATGTGTGATCGGCTTGCCGACGACGATCGTGCGCATCATCGGCGCGTGGTAGTGCCGGAAGACGCCCGACCATTCGAGCGTGAGCTGATCGTTCTTGTTCAGCTTGCGCCGACCGGATTTGTAGCGGCAGAGCAGGGCATCGTCGCCCGAGCCGATGATATATTCGTTGGCGGGAAAATCGCCGTCGCCGGCAAAATTGGTGCTCATCATCGCAGCCAGAATATCGGCTTCGCTCGCCCCGCCTTTGGTGAGCTTTATCGCAGCGTCGAGTATGTCGTCACTGAGTTCGGCGGCGCGTTTCGCATAGGCAATTTCCGCAGGGCTTTTGAGCAGCCGCAGGCGATCCACCATGCCGGAAGCATCGTAAAGCTTGGCAAAGCTCTGCAGCTGTTCGTCCAGCTTGCGCGCATTGGCGCCGGTAAGGCCATGTGTCTGGTACTCGATCCCGATCCGGGTGCCGAGAAGGTCGAGTTCCGTCAGGATATTGCGCAGGTCGGAAGCCGGATTGGCATTGTCGCGATCGGTCCAGACGACGACGTTCTCGATGTTCGACGTATGACGCGCCTGCCGCAAATCGGCGGAGCGTGTCATCAGCACCATCGACCCGTCGGCCTTCACGACAAGGCATTGGAAGAAGCAGAAGCCGAACGTGTCATAGCCCGTCAGCCAGTACATGCTCTCCTGCGCGAACAGCAGAAGCGCATCCAGCTTTTCCTCCTCCATCTTCAAGATCAGACGGTCGCGACGTGCTGCGAATTCTTCCGGCTCGAAGTGAAGGGCCATGCGGTTCTCCTAATCTTCTATGATGGCGATCGCTGCAATCTGACGCCCGTAGTCGGGTTCGTTGCGATGGGTGGTGCGCCGGTAGGAATAGAATTGTTCCTCATCGGCATAGGTGCACTGGCGAAGGGATTCTGCCCGCACACCAGCCTTCGTCAGCCGGTCGGTGATGAATGTCCACAGATCGAACAGTTTGTGTTCCGGCTTGTCGGAAGGCCGGAAATAGGTGGTGTAGGCAGCATCTCTGCCGATGAATTCTGCATAGAATTCCGGCCCGACTTCGTAATTTTCCGGCCCGATGGTCGGCCCGAGAACAGCAACGATGTTCTCGCGTTTCGCACCGAGGCCGATCATGGCTTCAATCGTGTTTTCAAGGACACCGCCGAAAGCGCCACGCCATCCGGCATGGGCGGAGCCGATGATTCCCGCTTCGTGATCTGCAAAAAGCACAGGCCCGCAATCGGCAGACAAAGCACCAATGGCGATGCCCGGCACATTTGTGACCATTGCGTCGGCCTTCGGGCGTGGAGCGCCGAACGGCTCGGTGACGTGGAGGACATCGGGCGAATGAACCTGATGCACGGTCATGAGATGATCGGGTGCAACGCCAAGGTTCTCGGCGACGCGGCGGCGATTCTCGGCAACTTTTTCCGGCACATCGTTTGACCCGCTTCCAACGTTCAGGCCCGTATAGATGCCATCGGAAACACCGCCCTTGCGGGTGAAAAAGCCATGCGCGATCCGCTTCCCGTTCTGTCCGACGGGCTTTTCAAGGAGAGGCGAGCGGAGTGGTTGCGGCATATCGGTCATCTTGCTGGCTTTCGTAAACGGCGGGATGGTGGGGGAGGTCCGCTGGCTTGTCAATTGAAGCTTTTTGAAGGGAAGGGCATCACCTCGTTTCGAAAGGATAGAGGCGTGTCAGCCCGTCACTCAATGCGAGAACCTTGAACAAGGTTCCCATTTGATCGGGTGCGGCCAGTCTTTCGACGTCCTGTCGGATTTTTTCCTGAAACGCTGCGTCCTTGCCCGTACCGAGCCGTCCGGCGCGATCAAGCAGGCCCATTGCGAGCAGAAATTCGCCCTGCGTCATTGTTCCGGTCTTGCAGCCGCTGGCCCGCGCGGTCTTGTCCAGAATGTCGAAATCGACATGGCTGGTGAGGTCCGCAAGGCCCGGATTGGCAAATACATCGTCAAAGCCGTGTTTCAACATGGCTTGCAGCGTGTCGCCGAAACCGGCTTTCAGATGGCCATAGTCGACGTTGAGCGCTGCGCCGCGTGTGGTCGCGATACGGCTGGCAATTTCCTGCATTAAGGCCGTGCGTGCAGGGGCTGCTTCAAAGATCGCGCCTTCGGGTGCTTCCGCATGGCCTACAGGTAACAGCGCCGGATCTATACCACCCAGACCGCTGACGAAATGGAACTCATCCTTGTCATCGAGCGCAATCATCCGTTCGACAAAGCGGCCATCGACCTTGACGAACTGCCGGAACGGGATCGCATCGAACAGCTCATTGGTGACGAGGATCAGCGGCCCGTTGGCAGTATCGGCGGGAATATCGGAAAAGCGTTCGAACCAGTCGATCTTCGCGCCTGCGTCGGACAGTTTTTCCTTTTGCTTTTCGGCAAGGCGCGGGCTTGTTTCGACCATGGCGACACGCACATGGTCCAGCATTTGCGGGGCGAGCCTGCCAATAGTGCGCAGCATATCGCTCATCAGCGTGCCGCGACCGGGGCCGATTTCACAAAGCACGATATTGTCCGGTCGTCCCAGCGCGTCCCATTCGCTGACACACCAGATGCCGATCAGTTCACCGAACATTTGACTTACTTCCGGCGCGGTGATGAAGTCACCGTCGCGTCCGAAAGGTTCACGCGTCGTATAATAGCCCGCCTCGCGGTCGCCGAGGCAGGCTGCCATGTAATCGGCAACGCTGATCGGCCCGGAGGTGGCGATCAGGCGTTTCAGCCGGTCTTTCAGCGAAAGATCAGGCATCCTTGGCTGCGGTCCGGTTTGCGCGCCACATGGCCCAAAGCCCGATCAGTACCATCGGCACCGAGAGGACCATACCCATGGTGAGCCATCCGCCGAAGAGATAGCCGAGCTGCGCATCCGGCTCGCGGAAGAATTCGACCACGATGCGGCTGAGGCCGTAGCCCGTGACGAAAGCGCCTGCAATGAAGCCGGGCTTCTTCAGTTTGCGTCCGACCCAGACGAGCAGGAACAGCACGAGGAAGAGGACTACACCCTCAAGGAACGCTTCGTAAAGCTGGCTTGGATGACGCGGCAGCGGGCCTCCATTGGGGAAGTAGACTGCCCACGGCACATCACTGACACGACCCCAGAGTTCCGAATTGATGAAATTGGCGACGCGCACGACACCAAGTCCGACCGGAACACCAGCGGCAATCGTGTCGAACATGCTCCAGACCTTGATGCCGCGCGAGCGGGCAAACAGGATCATGGCGAGCGTTGTGCCCAAAATGCCGCCGTGAAACGACATGCCGCCATCCCATACCGCCGGAATGGCAAGCGGGTTGGAGATATAATAGGAGAAATTATAGAAGAGCACGTAGCCGATGCGACCGCCGAGCACGACGCCAAGCGCTGCCCAGATGACGAAATCATCGAGGGCTTCCGGCGCCATGGGCGGCTGGTTGTTGGCCCACAGGCGGTGGCTTCGCAAGAGCTTCTTGCCGTACCACCAGGCGAACATGATGCCGACGACATAGCCGAGGCCGTACCAGTGCACTGCCAGCGGTCCGACCCGGAAAATCACCGGATCGATATTTGGGAAGGCGAGCGCCGATGCGGGCAGCAACGTCTCAATCATGAAATCACTCCGTTTTGTGACGGAACATGCTGGACCGACCCGTTATGGTCAAGCTGTTCCCGTCGGCTGCAAATCGCGTTTGCAAATCGCGTTTTCTGGGCTTCCGGTGCTGATCTACCCTTAAGGTAGCCTTAAGTACATTCGCTAGTGGCGCTTCCGGTTTCCGGTCGCCGTCATTTTCGCGTGGCCCGTGGTTTTGATTCAAGTGCGCCGAACCTGATCACTTTCTATAGCTGCGCTTGCATCGGAACTGAGACGGCCCTATTTCAAATTTATGTTTTCAACAGGTCTCACTTGGAAATAAGGAATGATTGCCATGACCAGCGGACAGAACCGGGTTCTTGATGAACTCGCCAAGCTTGTGACGGATGCGGCAGGCGCTGCCCAGGGCGTGCGCCGTGAAGTGGAAACGGCGTTGCGTTCGCAAGGAGAACGCGTGCTGAACACACTCGATGTCGTGCAGCGCGAAGACTTCGAAGCCGTTCGTGAAATGGCAATCAAGGCGCGTGCGGAAAACAGCGCGTTGCTGGCAAGAATCGAAGCTCTCGAAGCACGTCTTGCGAAATTCGAAGTTGATTCTGAAGCCAAATCGGCAAAATCAGCTTCATCTTCGGCAAAATCCAAAAATAATCCCTGAATATTTATTAACAGGCCGCAAGTGGCAAAAACCCTTGTCTTAGAGTCGGTTAAGGCAAGGGTCGCGGTCGGTCCCTCGTATATTTCCACATGCTTTCACGGCTCTTTGTTCAAAAGGGGCTGGCGTTCAGATTCAGCATCAATAGACTGAAAACACTACATGATTCGTAACGCGGTCATGTAGGCGGCGGCGAGGGGCTGAGTGTCAGGTTTCGCGTCTTTCAGGCTGCTTTCCAGTATCAGTTGCGTATGTGCGTGTGCCATTGAGGCGCTTGCATGCCGTCGTGCATGCCGGTTCCTCAACCGATCAATTCGTGCCTGTTTTCCTGCGCTTGTTCTTGCGCGGTGGCCGGCACGGGCGAGCAATGACTTGCGCGCCGGGAATTAGGAAGCATCTGGGGGCAGATGGTTCCCAGAACAGGAAACGGACATGAGCCTTCTTGAGCTTGAATTCGCACGTGAGGCACATCCGGTGGATGTGATCGAACAGGTCGCGCATTCAAACGACTGGACGTTCGAGCGGACTGGCGACGACGAAATCGCAATTTCGGTTGCGGGCAACTGGACTGACTATCACATCTCGTTTTCCTGGATGGAGGATTTCGAGGCACTGCATCTGGCCTGCGCATTCGACATCAAGGTGGCCGAGCCACGTGTGAACGAAGTGATGCGCCTGCTGTCGCTCATCAATGAAAAGCTTCTGATGGGCCATTTCGATCTCTGGCAGCAGGAAGGCGCGATCATGTATCGCCAGTCGCTGCTGCTGGCAGGTGGTGCGGAACCGACGAGTCGTCAGGTTGAAGTGCTGCTTTCGGCGGCGCTGGAAGCTTGCGAAGCCTATTTCCAGGCCTTCCAGTTTGTGGTCTGGTCGGGTGTTACGGCGCGTGAAGCGCTTGAATGCGTGGTGTTCGAGACCGTCGGTCGCGCCTGACTATAAATCAGTTGAATTTTGGCCCGGCGCTCGCGCCGGGTTTTCTGCGAGGCCGGGAGCGCGGGCCGGGGAGTGAAAAATGAGCGAAGCAACCACCATCACCTGGGCAGATTTCGAACAGGTCGATATCCGCAGTGGAACCATCGTGGAAGCTGTGCCATTTCCCGAAGCCCGCAAGCCTGCCTTCAAGCTGAAGATCGATTTTGGTGAAAAGATTGGCATCAAGAAGTCATCAGCCCAGATCACCAGGCACTACACGCCGGAAGAGCTGGTCGGCAAACAGATTATGGCAGTCGTGAACTTCCCGCCACGACAGATCGGGCCCTTCATGTCGGAAGTGCTGACACTCGGCATGCCGGACGAAGATGGCGAAGTGGTTCTCGCTGCCATCGACAAGCCCGTGCCGAATGGTGGCAAGCTTTATTAAGAGCGGATGATTTCGCGTTAAGCAAGCGCTTTTCTCCCTCATCCTGAGGAGGCTCCCGAGCTTGCGAAAGAGCCATCTCGAAGGACGAGGGCAAGCACCGTGCGTTTTCCCTCGCCCTTCGAGATGCCGTTTTCAACGGCTCCTCAGGATGAGGGAAAAGAATAGCGTTGGAAGTATGGAACTCCGTTGTCGGATCGCTCTGCCGACGTGCAGCCGCGCATTTGATGGGGCCAGAACGCTTTAAGCCGGAATATGGATGGTCGCGCGCAGGCCGCCGGTCGGGGCGTCTTCCAGCGTAATGTCGCCACCGTGGCTGCGTGCAATATCGCGTGCAATAGCAAGACCCAGCCCGCCCGTGCCGCCGGAATCCTGCGTTCGCGCTTCATCCAGCCGGACGAAAGGCTTGAAAACGTCTTCGCGGCGGTCTTCCGGAATGCCCGGCCCGTCATCGTCCACAACGACTTTCAGCCAGCCTTCAACATGCGAAATCGACAGCTCGACATTCTGCGCATGACGGAAGGCGTTTGATACGAGATTGCTGACCAGCCGCGAGAAGGCGTTCGGACGCACATGGACCTCGCTGTCGCCTTCAATATGATACTTGAAGCCGCGCTCGCGCAGGCGTGCTTCATGCTCCAGTTTTTCGCAAAGCCTCGTGACATCGTAGCTTGCGGTTTCCTCCGAACCTTCGCCACGCGCAAAGGCGAGATAGCCTTCGAGCATCGTCTGCATGTCGGCAATATCCTGATTGAGCGGCTCGGTGTCGATCGAGTGGCCAGCCAGCGCAAGCTGCAGCTTGAAGCGGGTCAGAATGGTGCGCAGATCGTGGCTGACGCCGGAAAGCATGGCAGTGCGCTGCTCAATCTGGCGTTCGATGCGCGAGCGCATCTGAATAAAGGCGATGCCTGCACGGCGCACTTCCTCGGCTCCGCGCGGATGGAACCCTTCCGGCATGGGTCGCCCCTTGCCGAAACTCTCTGCGGCTTCCGCAAGTTGCTGGATCGGCTTGATCTGGTTGCGCAGGAAGGCGATGGCGATAATCAGCAGAACAAGTGCGGTGCCCACCATCCACGTCAGGAAGATGCCTGTATTGGATGCATAGGCCTGACTGCGCCGCGCAAAGACGCGCAACACCTTGTCCTCAAGCTTGATCCTGATCTCGATGAGATCGGAATCGCCCACCGTATCGACCCAGAAGGGCCGATTGATCTGGCGGGTGATCTCTTCACTCAGGAAGTAATCGAGAATGGCGAAAAAGGGCTTTGGCCCGGGAGGCGGCAGCGGATCGGGCGGCAGGATCGAAATGTTCAGCGCCAGCCGCTGCTGCGCGATGCGGATGAGATTGTCGTAGCCCGGTTCCTGCGGATAGGTTTCGAGAATGTCGATGATGCCTGCAATATCGCGCACAACGGCGGTCGATAGTCGTTCGGTCACCATCTGCCAGTGACGCTCCATGAACACATAGGCGATCACGGACTGGAGCAGAACCATCGGGGCAATGATGATGATGAGCGACCGCGCATAAAGCCCCTTCGGCATGATGCGCGCCAACCAGCGGGAGAATTTTCTCAAGGGCGATTTCATCGTGTTAAAACGTCCCTCAGTACCCTGTGGTTGCGCTCAAAAGACTTATTTTGTCGCAAAGCCGCTTCACACTTTTTGGCTCGAAAAACGCTTCCGGAAATATTGCTGTCTGCAAATGGCGTTTTCCATGAACAACATTGCGGCTGCACCTTTGGTACATGCCGCCCTGCGTTTTGAGAAAACACCATTTTCTGATCGCGATATTCCTGATTGCCGATGGTTGCTATTCGATGCTGAGCTTGTAGCCGATACCGCGCACGGTCTGGAGCCAGACCGGATTGGCCGGGTCCTGCTCGATCTTGCGGCGAAGGCGATTGATCTGGACGTCGATCGTGCGTTCGCCGACATCGCCATCCTGACCGGTCAGTTCATGGCGGGGGATCGTCTCGCCGGCACGTTCGGCGAAAATCGCCATGATATCCTGCTCACGATCCGTCAGCTTGATTGTTTCCGTACCCTTTTTCAGCTCGCGGCGCGGGATGAAGAAAGTATAGGGGCCGAACACGATCTGCTCGATTTTCGGCTGTGCGGGTGGCGCGCCGCGGCGCAGGATATTGTTGATGCGAAGCGTCAGCTCGCGGGGATCGAACGGCTTGGGCAGATAATCGTCCGCTCCGGCAGCCAGACCGTCGATGCGGCTGTCGGTTTCCGACAATGCCGTCAGCATCAGGATGGGGACGTTCTTCTGCTCGCGCAGCGATCGCGTCAGCGAAACGCCGGTTTCTCCCGGCATCATGACGTCGAGGATCAGCAGATCAAAATCGATGCCTTCCAGTTTGCGGCGCGCTTCGGCAGCGCTTCCAGCCATGGTGACACGGAATCCGCTATTGGTCAGATATTGTGAGAGAAGGCTGCGGATACGCGTATCGTCGTCAACGACGAGGAGATGTGGCGCGTCGTCCGAGAGCGTCTTTTCTTCTTCTGCAGCCATGGCGTCTTTCGATCCCATTCCGATAATTTTACTTCAGCATTCCAGCTTATGCCCGATGCTTTGGTGCACATATTATCGACTGGAATGCGGCACGTCCATTCACTGCCTGCGTGGACCTGTTTTTATACAAGCACTTATTGTCTGATCCAAAAGTCGCCATGCCTTGGCTCGCAAACAGCGTTTTTCTGCGCTTCCGGTGCTCATGTACTTGCTCAGACGCATAATCTTATCCGAAAAGTCTACAACTTTTCGGGATTGTGTTTAGCAGTACACTGCGCTCCGGTTCTCGAAACCCACCATTTTCGCCACGGCCTGGCGGTTTTTATTCAGACACTTTGTGCAACTAGACGTAACACTCAAACCCAGTGTCGCTCGGTTCAGAGGTGTATGGTCGAACTATCTTCGGCAGAAAACTCGTCGATCTGGGCGCGCCGCTCGGGGTTGACCATATTATAGAGGAAGCGCTCGATGACTTCCCGGTCCTGCGGCGCACAGTCCTCCAGTGCACGTGCGATGCGTCGTGACTGTGGAAGGGCGAGGGCAAGCGTGAGCTGGCGGCCGCTCTTGGTCGGATAAAGCTTGCGGTGGCGGCGGTCGTGAAGGCCGGTGGCCTGAACCACATGCCCCGTATCGATCAATTGTTTAAGCACGCGTGACAGGCTCTGCTTGGTGATCCGCAGGACCTCCAGCAGCTCGGCGACTGTCATGCCGGGCTTGCGGTTGATGAAGTAGAGAACACGGTGATGCGCCCGTCCGAATCCGATCTTTTCCAGAATAAGATCAGGGTCGGCGGTAAAGTCGCGATAGGAAAAAAACAGTAGTTCGATCACGTTGAGGTCGGCCGCCTCCTCAGCCGTCAACGGATTGCTTATATAATTCATATCGTTCGTCGAATTCACATCTGTGCTCCGTTCTGTTGCGTTAAATATGTCAGCATTATTGACATAATTCAATCGCCCAGATAATTTTCGATAAGTGTGAGCTGGCTTTTTTGGAATAATGTTTGCGCTGATACGTGCAAGGAGGAGGAATAATTGCGCTAACGGGCTTCCCGCCACCGTCTCAATGGGTTGGTGATGGAATGGTTGTCGCAATATTCGAACCCTGTGGAGGATTTATTTTCTTTCCATGCATGCTCCGCCTGGGATTCGCGCAATATGTTTGCGTGACCTCAAAGCATTTTGAACAAAAAGGCCAGCAATTACGCAGGAAAAGGTGGCCGTCTCACCAGTTATATCGATTTAGCTGGGGAAGACGGGATGCGGAGAAGTTTATCTGGTCTGAAGTCGACCTGAAACCAGATCGAGACAGCGCCGCTGAGGCGCATCCCGAAAAGTATGAGGCGATTTTCGGGATGCGCGTCAAAATGCATAGACAGGGCATTTCCAAGGTTTCATCCTGAAAAAAGAAATGCTCGATGAAATATTTAGGAGCAAGAAAATGGCTGCGATTCCATTCGATCAACGGGACGGATTTATCTGGCTGGACGGAGAATTCGTCGACTGGAAAGATGCAAAAATCCACGTGCTGACCCATGGTCTGCATTATGCGAGCGCCGTGTTTGAAGGCGAACGCGCCTATGGCGGCGAGATCTTCAAGCTCAATGAGCATACCGAACGCCTGCATGAATCTGCACGCATTCTCGGCTTCGAGATTCCTTTCAGCGTTGCAGAAATCAACGATGCCTGCCGCGAGCTTCTGAAGAAGCAGGGTTTTGAAGACGCCTATGTTCGCCCGATTGCCTGGCGCGGTTCGGAGTCACTGGGGGTCTCGGCGCAGAACAACCGCATTCATCTTGCCATCGCCATCTGGCAATGGCCGAGCTATTTCTCTCCCGAAGAAAAGATGAAGGGCATCCGGCTCGATATCGCTGAATATTGCCGCCCGGACCCGCGCACTGCGCCCTCGCGCTCGAAGGCTGCCGGTCTCTATATGATCTGCACGATCTCCAAGCACGCCGCCGAAGCCAAGGGCTATGCCGATGCATTGATGCTCGACTGGCGCGGACAGGTTGCGGAAGCAACCGGTGCAAACGTCTTCTTCGTGAAGGACGGCGCACTGCATACGCCGAAGCCTGACTGCTTCCTTGACGGTATTACGCGTCGCACGGTCATTGATCTTGCCAAGCGTCGCGGCATTGAAGTCATCGAGCGGGCAATCATGCCGGAAGAACTTGCCGGTTTCTCCGAATGCTTCCTGTGCGGAACAGCAGCGGAAGTGACGCCGGTATCCGAGATCGGTCAATACCGTTTCAAACCTTCCGAAATTACAAATGTTCTAATGAATGACTATTCTGCGGAAGTTCAGCCAAAGCGGGCGGCAGCCGAATAGTAGGTGCCGAACCAAGTTTTAAACAGAAAAAGAGCGGTCTTAGGGCCGCTTTTTTGTTATTCCGTCGCTTATTGTTTGACATTGGAAAGTTTCGGCACAAGATTTTTTTACCGGAGTCGCGCTATTCCGGTTTAAAACTCAGATGGGGTGACGATTATGGAATCTCTACTACCTATCATTCTACAGCTTGTGGCTGGCGCGGTTGGTGGCAACATCGCCGGAGCAGTGAAGAATATCAGTCTGGGCACCACGGGTAACACGGTGGCAGGCGGCATCGGTGGTGTCATCCTCGGGCAGCTGCTTCCGATGTTGTCTGGCGGTGGCCTCGATTCCGTTCTCAACGGTGTTGTCGGCCAGCTGGCAGGCGGCGGCATTGGCGGTATCGTGCTCACGGCCGTTGTCGGCCTGATCAAGAACGCGATGGCCGCCAAGGCCTGACGCACTAAGACATCCCGAAAAGTGTGAAGCGCCTACGCAGGGAAATCAGTCCACTGGACTGATTTCTGATCCCGCTTCGATCGGGTAACATGTGCGTGAAAGCAAACAGTTGGAGCGCCGGTCTGATTCAATCAGATCGAAACGCGCTCTGGAGACTGCATGGTTGTGGGGACAACCGGTAAGACGAACTGTCGGGGCCTATCCCGGAAACCGTGAAACGGTTTTCGGAGAAAGCGCCTCGGACAATCCTGGAGAGGGAAAACGGGCGGCTATCAGCCGCCCGTATCTATTTAAAGCTTCACCTGGCGGGCACAGGACACTATCTCTGTGTCAGAAGCACCTTCCGGACCGCTATTTATTCAAGTGGAGTAAGACTATGGGGCAATTGCAGGCCATCATCGTTCCCGTCACGCCTTTCCAGCAGAATTGCACCATTCTGTTCGATGGCGAGACCAAGAAGGGTGTCGTGATCGATCCGGGCGGTGACCTGGATCGCATCCGCGAGGCGATTGATTCCCAAGGGATCGATGTCGAGGCCATCTGGATCACGCATGGCCATATCGATCATGCTGCGGCAGCCCTTGATCTCAAGGAAGCCCTGAATGTGGACATTATCGGCCCGCACAGGGATGATAAGTTCCTGCTCGATAATCTGGAAGCGACCGGCCTAAAATATGGCATCACTGAAGGCGTGCGCAATGTTACGCCGGACCGCTGGCTGGACGAAGGTGACAAGGTTTCCGTCGCCGGGCATGAATTCGACGTCTTCCACACGCCGGGCCATGCGCCGGGGCACGTCGTGTTCTTCAACCCCGAAGCGCGGTTTGCGATAGTCGGTGATGTGCTTTTCAACGGCTCGGTCGGGCGCACTGATCTGCCAGGCGGTGATCACGCGGCGCTGATTCGCTCCATCAAGGAAAAGCTGCTGCCGCTCGGGGACGATATCGGTTTCATTTGCGGGCATGGTCCCGGTGGTCGGTTCGGTGATGAACGGCGCTCCAATCCATTTTTGAACGACATCGGATATGCATAAAAAAAGCCGCCTTTAAAGGCGGCTTTTCCTCGGGATGGTTTGCTTTGGAGCACCGATCTGGTTGAAGCAGATCGGTGCTCTAATTACTTGTTTTGACGCGCATCTTATCCGAAAACCGTTTCACACTTTTCGGGATGTGCTTTAATTTGCGGAGCAGAAGTGATCACGTCCGTCATAACCGCGATAGGTGCCGGTATTCGGATTGAATGACCGGTAACGGTCGGCGCAATACTGGTACCAGCCACGGCTCCATGGCTCATAGCTTGAGCGATAATAAGTCGCCTGACGAGCCGGGGCTGCCGGGTAATAAGCTGGCGGCGGCGGAGGCGGTGCATAGACCGGGGCAGGCTGCACGTAGGTCGGTTGCGGCTGGCTCAGCGCGCTGCCGATGAGGGCACCTGCTGCAAGACCGATCACACCTGCGGCAACGGCGTCGCCATGGTTGCGATGCCGGTCGCGGTAGTAGGGACGATCCCAGCCGCCACGATCCCAGCCATGGCGGCCCCAGGAATCTGCCGATGCTGTTGCAAGCGGTGCGGCAACAGCCGCAAGGGATGCCGCTGCCAGAATGGCTGTTTTCGCAAATCGGTTCATTGTTCGCTCCTTCAGAAGCTCGACTGTAATTTCTCCGATACGCTCGCCGAACGGGCACACACGTATCGTTTATGAATAACTAATTAACTGTTTCGACATGAATGGAGGCTGAACAATGGTGAAGGGCGATGGAAAGCTGTCAGTTTCCGGTCAATTACTTGCAGCATCTGTAATATTTCGCGCCTGAATGATGATCCGTTCAGGGTTGCATACCGGCAATAAAAAACCCCGGCAAAAGCCGGGGCAAGTGGTAGGTTCTTTTATGAACGATCAGCCGGTAACGGTGATGTTCACGGCCTTCGGGCCTTTGCCGCGACGATCCGGTTCCGTCTCGTAGGAAACCTTCTGATTGTCTGCGAGGCCAGTGAGGCCAGAAGCCTGTACAGCAGAAATGTGTACGAAGATGTCAGCGCCACCGTCGTCCGGCTTGATGAAACCGAAACCTTTTTCGGTATTGAAGAATTTGACCAGTCCGGTCTGTGCCATGGGATCCGTTCCTTTTCCTTGGCGCCACTGCTCTTGTGGAGACAGTGGTATTACAAATTCTGCCAAGCGCACCACACACCCGGCAGAGGGTTATGCAGGCAGTTCTCGACATTGGGAAGGAACCGATCATTGCCGAAGGGGAGCCTTCGACCCGGAACTTATAGCGGCCCCGGCGCGCCGTTCTTCCAGTCTTCCATTTGTTCGCTAAATGCCCGAACAGGTGGAGACTGATCTATGAAGCGGTATTTGGCAAGCAAATTCTTTGGGGGGAACATGATTGGTTATCTTTGAACCGGTATCGTCAGAATTTTTTACGATTGTTTCAAGAAAATCATCGACTCAATCCCAAAATAGAACAGGCTAACCCTAATATATCGCGAATTTAAACGGATATGTCCTGGTATTTTCATCGATTGCGCGAAACTATGCATGCGCCACCGGCGGCGCGCAGCTTCGCACAGATGCTGTCGGCTTCTCCGCGGCTGTTAGCGCCGATGCGTACTGCATAGATGCCACGGCGTCCCATCGGCGTCCGTATCCGGCTGATGACGGGATCGTGGCCTGCCAGCACGGCGCTGAACTGCTTGCGCAGGCGCACCCATTGATTGGCAGCGGCGCTGCGGCGGAAATTACCCGCGACCTGAATGCCCCATGGCTTGGGTTTCACGCGCGACATCGGAATTGTGGCGCTGCGGATGATCGGCAGGCGCTTGCAGGCATCGACGAAGGCGAGCTTGGGATCGAGCGGGCGGTTCACGACCTCCTTGCCTGCCGCGAAGTCATCGGCAGGCGCGCCGGTAATGTCCAGCACGTAATTTTCAGTTTCGAGCGGCAGAAATCCGCCGGACCGCATCCAGCTGGAAACACGCCCGGCCCCTGCATTATAGGCGGCGGCTGCAAGGCCCCAATTGCCGAAAGCGCCTTTAAGGTCGCGCAGGAAACTCGCCGATGCGGGGATGGCCTGTTCTATGTCGAAAGGGTCGGCAAGCCCACGCTCCTTAGCAGTATAAGGCATGAACTGCGCAATGCCTTCAGCGCCGACAGGGCTGACCGCGTTGTGATCGAACCGGCTTTCTTTCCAGATCAGCCGGGCGAAGAAGTCGCGCGGGATGCCGTGGATGTCGGCATTGGCACCGATGAGCTGGCAGATGCGGCCGACGGTCGGGACTTTCTTCTCCGGCGGTAAAGGCGGCGCATAAACCGGCGGGTTCGGCTCGCTCGCTGCATAGGATGCAGCCACGCCGGAAGGCAGGCTGAAAAGCTGCGAAGCCAGGATAAATGCTATGCCGTGCCGATAACGATTCATGCTGCCTGTTCCGCCCCTCAACTTCGGCCAAAGTAACCTATATGGGCGGGTTGTCGATATGGTCTGCAAGGTTTTGCACTTTTGCGAAAAGACTTGCTCTTATCGTAGGTTGCGCCATTTTAGTGTCCGGGACAGATCGGATTTATCCGGACAAGGGAGAGGAAAATGCAGTTTCATCGATTCAGACAATTGGCTGTGCTTGCGGGCGCTCTGCTTCTCGCCGGTTGTGTTGCCGAAGGCGGCCCGGATTATCGTCCGCCGATTCGCCCCGGACCGTCGCAGCCGCAGATGTGCCCGATGATCTACGCTCCCGTCTGCGCCACGCGCGGTTCTTCGCGCAAGACCTTCGGCAATTCCTGTCAGGCAAGAGCTGAGGGCTATCGCGTCATCGCAAATGGCCAGTGCTCATCAAGACCGGGTCCGGGATGGGGCGGCGAAGGCGGCATGCGTCCGCCGCATCAGGGCAACAGACCGGGCAGGCCGGGCGCGGGTGCTTGTACGCGGGAATATATGCCTGTTTGCGCACGACGTGGTAATGACAGGCGCACTTTCCCCAATCGTTGCGAAGCCGACCGTGCAGGCTATCGCATTATGAATGGCGGGCAGTGCCGCTGAATATAGAAAATCGAATGGCCGTTCGTGATGTGTTGGAAGACCGGTAAGTCTTCCAACACATAATCAACGATCTCGGTCACCGTCCCGGTCGGCCTGTCTTGCCGGGGCGGCGTTTCTTGCGCGCTGTTTCGGCAGGGTCCTCGTAAGACCCGATGCCTGCGCGCTCACGGCGGATCGCCGCATCGTCGCCGCCACTTGGCACTTCGGTCCGCTTGACCGTCATCTCATCAAGCGTGTTCTTGCGGAAGAGCGGTTTTGCCATGTCGGTGCCCGGTCCCATATCGTCAAGCGATGGCTTCTGGAACAAAGACGACTTGCCGAGCGGGCGCGTGGTATCAGCGCCCATTTCATCCAGCGCCGGCTTGCGGAAACGTGAATTGCCGGTGGGCTTGCCCTTGTTGCGGCTTGCACCTGCATCGCCCGCCTCAAACTCGCGCGCCAGCGGGTCGTCGGCAATAGCCAGTTCCGTCTCACGCAGTCGCTTGATTTCGTCGCGCAGGCGCGCGGCCTTTTCGAAGTCGAGATCGGCAGCGGCGTCGCGCATCTGCTTTTCCAGATGCTCCAGATGGGCGGCAAGATTGTTGCCCATCATCGCGCCTTCTTCCGCAAAGCCCGAAATATCCGCGCGGACATGATCGCGCTCGTAAACTGAGCCGAGGATGTCCGAGATATTCTTCTTCACCGAGGCAGGCGTGATGCCGTGTTCTTCATTATAGGCAACCTGCTTCTCACGGCGGCGGCTGGTTTCATCCATGGCGCGCTGCATCGAGCCGGTAATATTGTCGGCGTAGAGAATGACCTTGCCGTCAACGTTACGCGCTGCACGGCCAATGGTCTGAACCAGTGAGGTTTCCGAGCGCAGGAAGCCTTCCTTGTCGGCATCGAGAATGGCGACGAAGCCGCATTCCGGAATGTCGAGACCTTCGCGCAGGAGGTTGATGCCAACCAGCACATCGAAGGCGCCGAGACGCAGATCGCGAATGATCTCGATACGCTCCAGCGTGTCGATGTCGGAGTGCATGTAGCGAACGCGCACGCCCTGTTCGTGCAGATATTCCGTCAGGTCCTCGGCCATGCGCTTGGTCAGCACCGTGACCAGTGTACGGTAACCCTTCTGTGCCGTTTCACGAATTTCGCCAAGCACGTCATCAACCTGCGACTTGGCAGGGCGGATTTCGACCGGCGGATCGATCAGCCCGGTCGGGCGAATGACCTGTTCTGCGAACACGCCGCCAGCTTCTTCCATTTCCCAGCCGCCCGGTGTTGCCGAAACAGCAATGGTCTGCGGGCGCATGGCGTCCCATTCCTCGAAACGGAGCGGGCGATTGTCCATGCAGGATGGCAGGCGGAAACCATATTCGGCAAGCGTTGCCTTACGGCGGAAGTCGCCGCGATACATGCCGCCGATCTGCGGAACCGTGACGTGGCTTTCGTCGATGAAAACCAGCGCATTGTCCGGAATATATTCGAACAGTGTCGGAGGCGGCTCGCCGGGGTTGCGGCCTGTCAGATAGCGTGAATAGTTTTCGATACCCGCACAGGAACCGGTTGCTTCCAGCATTTCGAGATCGAATGTCGTGCGCTGGTCGAGGCGCTGGGCTTCCAGCAGACGCCCGGCATTGTTCAGTTCGACAAGGCGATGCTTCAGCTCTTCCTTGATCGACTTTATCGCCTGATTGAGGGTCGGACGCGGCGTCACATAGTGCGAATTTGCATAAATCTTCACCGATTTCAGATCGCCCGTCTTCTGGCCCGTCAGCGGATCAAATTCGGTTATGGTCTCGATCTCATCGCCGAAAAGCGAAATGCGCCAGGCGCGATCTTCCAAGTGAGCCGGGAACAATTCGATCGTGTCGCCGCGCACGCGAAACGAGCCGCGCACGAAATTGATGTCTTGCCGCTTGTATTGCTGGGCCACGAGATCGGCGAGCAGCTGGCGCTGGTCGAGCCGGTCCCCGATCTTCATTTCGAAGGTCATGGCCGTATAGGTTTCGACCGATCCGATACCGTAGATGCACGATACGGAAGCGACGATAATCACATCGTCGCGTTCGAGCAGCGCGCGGGTGGCCGAGTGGCGCATCCGGTCGATCTGTTCGTTGATGGACGATTCCTTCTCGATATAAGTGTCCGAGCGCGGCACATAGGCTTCCGGCTGGTAATAATCGTAGTAGGAAACGAAATATTCGACGGCGTTGTTCGGAAAGAAGCTCTTGAACTCGCCATAAAGCTGCGCGGCCAAAGTCTTGTTCGGCGCCAGGATCAGGGC
The DNA here is from genome assembly GCF_038433355.1 of Brucella cytisi. Classification (NCBI taxonomy): domain Bacteria; kingdom Pseudomonadati; phylum Pseudomonadota; class Alphaproteobacteria; order Hyphomicrobiales; family Brucellaceae; genus Brucella; species Brucella cytisi. Next base: position 36,787 of record NZ_JBCAUP010000024.1, on the reverse strand, counting down.
AGGGCGCTGCGTCCGCTGGATGACCTGCGCCATGGTGAAGGTCTTGCCCGAACCGGTGACACCGAGCAGGACCTGCGTGCGGTCGTCGTTGTCCAGCCCTTCCAGCAAATCGCGAATAGCCGTCGGCTGGTCACCGGACGGTTCGAAACTGGTTTCCATCTCGATGGCGATGCCGCCTTCGGATTTATCCGGACGTGCCGGGCGGTGAGGCGTCCAGAGTTCGCCGTTCTTGAACAGCGGATTGCCGGAGGCAATCAGGTCCGACAGGGCCTGAACTGTCGCGGTCGCACCGGTCGGGTTCAGTCCGGCAGCGTCTTCCAGACTGATGTCGAGACCGGCAACCGGATTGAGGCCAGCCGCTGCACGCTCCTTGGCGGATGCAGCGCCACCCATGGATGTGCCGCGCCCGCTGCGCGACGCTTCCTTGCTGCGCTCAGGAATTTTCTTGGGTTGTTTTGGGTTTTTCGCGCGTGGTTTCGCAGCCTCGTCGCCGATCTCCTTCGCCCAATCGGCGATGGGGCCGGCGATGGGGCCGGAAAGGGGCGCACCGGAAAGTTCGGCCTGAGGCATTTCGCCGAAACCACCTGAATGTGGTGCTTCACCGAAGCCGCCAGCCTTGTCGTGCGAATCCTGGGAGTGTTTGTCTTTTGAGGAAGCCATGTCCCCAATATGGATTTTCAGCGTCCAAATGAAAAGAGTGCGAAGGTGAAATCCTCCGCACCCTTACCCTATCCGGCGATGCTCCTGACAGAAGGTTGTCAGGAGGTGTGGTTCCAGAGGCGGCTTTACAGCCTGCCGCCGAGACGCATGCGAGGGCCGGGGCCAAAACCATGCCCGAAGCCGGGGCCAAAACCGGGATGATCGTTCCAGCCGGGACGGTCCGTCCAGTGTGGGCGTGCTGGTCCCCTGTTCGACTGACAATTACGCCCGATGCAGCCATTATAGACATTGCCGCCACCGTTCCAACCGCGATAAGGGCCTGGACCCCAGCCGGGTCCCCAATAGGGACCCCTGTTGGCCGCCAGTGCCGAACCGATGGCGATGCCTGCGATGAGCGGTATGCCAACCGCTGCGGCGGTCGATCCGAAATTGTCGTTCGTCGTGTAGCCGTTGCCTGTCTGAATGGCGATGTAGCTCGATGCAGCCCAGCCGGTCATGCCGCCATAGGTCACCTGACACCAGCCATAACCGCTGGTGCAGCCAGCCACTGTAATGCCAACGCCATTCGGGATCGCCCCGATGGTTCCGTACTGGGTGCCCGGGCCGACGCGAAGATTAATTGTCGATGTTACAATTGCCGATGATGCATAAGCATTCGTTGAAACAAGAAGTGCTAATGTAACTATGGAGGACTTAACCGATAGTTTCATATATCATTCCTCTAATATACTTTCTTTAATTACTTATAACATGAAGATTATTATTTACGTGCATCACGATTTTTCGATTTCAATTCATGATTAATGAATATCGACCTCTTGAAATCGGCTTTCACACTAACGGTTTAAGCGCTTCATGCGGTACTTTTCTTCGTGGCGGGCTTGTCTCATATTAAAGGGCGACTCTCTCAAGCACTTAAGGACTGACTTCGATGAATACTGACAATGCGCCGAAGGGCATGCTGACATTGCGCGTTCCGGCCATGCCCAAGGATGCGAATGCGGCGTTCGATATTTTCGGCGGCTGGGTGATGGCGCAGATGGACTCCGCATCCGGCATTCGTGCTGCAGAACGCGCCAAGGGCCGCGTGGTGACAGCAGCGGTTCGTGAAATGTCCTTTGCCAAGCCGGTGAAGATCGGTGACGCGCTCTGCGTCTATACCGAGATTACGCGGGTTGGACGCAGCTCGATCACGCTGCGGGTGGAAGCCTGGGCACAACGTTACCTGACCCAGCAGATGGATCTCGTGACCCATGGCGAATTCGTCATGGTTTCTCTGGATGAAAACGGCAAGCCGACGCCGGTGCCGCCGGAGGAATAAAGCATCGTCAAGCCCGGCATTGTGCCGGGCTTATTTAGAGCGGTTCCGGTTAAAACCGGTGGTTGGAACCGCTCTATCTATTTGTTTTCACGCATTATCCTACACAAAACCGCTTCGCACTTTTACTGGAAATGCTCTATTTGCAAGCGCGATAGCCGCTGCGGCGCTGCATCAGGTCGAAATGGAAGTGATCGGCATGTTCCGGGTTATAGCCGGGGCCGAGAACTGTCGAGAAATAGCCGCATGCATCGGAGCGAACGCTGTTGAGCAGGCCCTTTTCGCGGAAGGCGAAGAAGCCCGGCTTGCGCACCATGATGTTCTTGCCGTTGTTCAGCACGATCTTGGTGACATCGATGGCGTTGCCGCGCGAATGTTCCGACATTTTCGCGCCGCGACGGCTGTTCATGGTGCGGCAGGAATAGCCCCCGGCATTATAGATCGTGCTCACGCCGGACAGATAGCGCATCCGCGAGGCAGGTTGCAGGTCGCCCTTGATCCAGCGGGCAAAGGCCTCGGTCACCTGACAGTTCAGCGTTGCCGCCGGTTTGAACGCGATGGAGCCGCTGTTGAAGCCGGACACCTCGATGGGATTTGCGATCTGGCAGGCACTGCTGCGATAGATCGGCGGCTTTTCCTTGAAGACGACGCCGAGCCGTTTCAGGCGCGTGCGGCAGGCGGTTTCCGCATTGGACATCGTATAGATGTTTTCGGCAGCTGTTACCGGATTTTGAATCGGGGCTGAGAAGCCATAGTCGCCGGAATATTGCGGCTGGCTCTGCTGCGTGGATTGCGTGACGTGGTTCTCTTCCTCCTCGGCAAGCCCGACGATGCGTTCTTGCTGTGGCTCCTGCATGACGGGTGCGTCTACAACCGGGGCAGCATTTGCAATCGGTGCATCGGGAACCATCACGTCGGAATTGCCGACACTGGCCTGCGGGCGCGGGGCGCTTTCACCGGAACAACCGGCGATGATAGCCAGCAAGGCGAGGGATATTGTTGGGGCCAGACTTCGCAACCGGGAGCGCTGGCGGCTGACTGGAGCGGTGGCGGACAACGCAGAACTCATGTCCATACCTTTTCTTCAGGAGACCAGACCGATGGCGTTCCACGAATATTAGCTTGGAAGCGTAAAGGAAGAGTCAGCGCTCGCGTTAAGTGCTGTGGCGTAATCAGGGCAGCGGCCAGAGCATAAACCGGCTGGAGTGAAACGCGCTCCAGCGCGCAGGATTGGCAAAATGCCGCCTTTGTTCTATCACCATGCAGCGGTTTCGGGCCATGCCGCCGACAACATCCTCCCGGTCCCTGAAGTCATTTCCATGTCAGCACTGATTTCGCCAAGCGTCCTGCCGATCCTGCTTCTCATCGGCTCGAACGTTTTCATGACATTCGCCTGGTACGGGCATCTGAAATTCACCAGCACGCCACTCGTCACCGTCATTTTCATCAGCTGGGGCATCGCTCTGATCGAATACTGCCTCGCGGTTCCGGCCAACCGCATCGGGCACGAGGTCTATTCGGCGGCGCAGCTGAAGACCATTCAGGAAGTGATCACGCTGGTGATCTTCAGCCTGTTCTCGGTGTTCTATCTCAAGGAAGCCTTTACCTGGCACCATCTACTGGGCTTTGCGTTCATAGCAGGTGGGGCAGCTCTTATCTTCAAGGGGTAGAGCCTGTTCCAAAAGTCGACCTGTGTGGCTGCAAATGGCAATTATCTGCGTGCCGGTGCTCATGTACCCAAAAGTACACTCCGCTCCGGTACTCGAAAATCACCATTTTGGTTCAGGCTCTGACGCACTTTACTCGGCAGGTTCAGGAACAAGAGCCGACTTGCGTTTCCAGAACATGGGAATGAGTTCCACCGCCATCATGGCGGCGAAGATCAGTCCGCAGCCGATAAAGCCGATGAAGGTCACCCGCTCGCCGAGGAAGAGCGCACCGAAAAGGGCCGCAAAAAGCGCTTCCGACGACAGGAAGATCGCGGCCTGTGCGGAAGTCGTATAGCGCTGTCCTATGGCCTGCAAGGTGAAGGCAATGCCGGACGAGAAGACGCCGGTGAAAAGAATTTCCTTCCAGGTGAGTGCGATGGCCGTCCAGTTGAAGTCTTCGATCATGGAGGCGATAGCAAGGCCTGCGAAGGCGCTGGTTGCGAACTGGATGCAGCTCAGTGTTATCGGCCGTCCTGCACGGTTTGCCCTGCTGATCAAGACCACCTGCAAGGCCCAGAAGACCGCGCCGCAAATGACCAGCCAGTCACCTTGCTTGAGCGCAGTCAACGTTCCGCCGGAAAGCAGGAATATGCCTGCCAGACATGCCGCCGCACTCGGCCAGACGACGGGATGCGGCCAAGTGCGAAACAGGACGACGCCAAGCACTGGCACCATGACGACATAGAGCCCGGTCAGAAAACCGGCATTGGTGACGGATGTGGTGATGAGCCCGATCTGCTGGAGAACAAGCCCGGTAAACAGGCTCAGTCCGATGAACATGAAGAAGAGATAGTTCGAGCGGCTCAGGCTGGTCTTCGCCCGACGGCCCTCGGCTACGGCCCATGGCAGGACAGTAAGGGCGGCGATTGCCGAGCGGATACCGATGAACAGAAACGGGCCGATACTGGCCATTGCCGTCGATTGGGCGACGAAACCCATGCCCCAGATGACGCCTGCCAGAAGCAGCAGCATATTGGCCTGTACGCGCGTCATCATTACCTCGGTTCGGGATATGTCATTGCAGAAAGAGAAACCGGACGCTTTTCAGCCTTTCCCGGTCGTCATGCTATAGGCAATATTATGGGCAGGCGGCAAGGGAACTTCCGATTCTGCGACATTCATGCATAGTCTGATTATAATTAGAGCGATTTCTTACTGACGGAGTGTTTTATGCTCTCTTTGAAACGTCAACCCGCTGTTGTGGCATTGATTGCCACAACGCTGCTGTTTCTGGCGGGTGGGGAATCGCAGGCTGCTTTCAAGAAGGTTCGCGACACGCTGGTTCTGTGCGATTTCGCGCAAAACTGCACTTTGACTCTTACGCCGGTCGCAAGCGATGGCGCGCCGGGGCTTGGCATCTTTCGCAGCAGCCAGTCAGGCTCGAAGCCGCTACTCCGGCTTTCCTATGTCGATCCATCGCAGAAAACTGGCAAGTTGGAGATTTCCATCGACGGTCAAACACTGCTCGATGTCGATGTCTCGGCTTTGAAGGCGCAGGACGATCAGCTGGATTATACGGGCGATGTGGTCAAGGCGCTCGACGGGATGAAGAACGGTCAGAAACTGCAGCTGAAATTTGCCGGAAAGACCTCGACCTATTCGCTTTCGGGCCTTGTCGGCGGGCTGATCTATGTGGACGAACAGCAATCGCGCGACGGAACTGTCGAGGCATTGCAGGTCAAGGGCAGCAAACCGGCGCCTGTTCCGCCACAGCTCAAGCTGATCGAAACGGTCGAGCAGATACCGGCTGACATCCGCAAGGATTTTTCCGACGAGGCGGCGGTCTGTGGCGGGGCAAGCCCCGGCACGTTCCGCAATGCAGGCGGTTTCGAGACGAAGATTGCCGATGGCCTCGATCTTATTGGCCTGCCATGCGGATCGCCGGGCGCCTACAATCAGCCTTATGCCTTCTACAGCCGCTACGAAAACAAGACTGTGCCGATCTCGCTACCGACCATTTCCGACGATGGCCCGACTGTGACCGACACGGCATGGAACATCGACTGGGCCCAGAAAACCTTGACGCTGACGGCCTTCTTCAAGGGGAGAGGGCTTGGAGATTGCGGCATTTACGATGTCTGGAAAGCTACTGACAGCGGCGAGGGCCGGTTGCGTTTCGTTCTGGTGCAGGAACGTTCAAAAGGCGATTGCGATGGCAATTATGCCGGAGGCCCAGAGAAGTGGCCCGCGAGCTGGCCGGTTAACGCGCAATAGGTGCCGCTTAAGGGCACAGTTGACAGAGACATATTTTTCCGCGTGAAATGGTTGATGGAAATGCTATAGTTCTGTGAACGGTTATTCGAACGGTTCCGAGGCAGATGTTTCGGTGACCGTTTTCTTTTTGTGTGTCGGAGGCTGGTTGGCCTTCGAAAAGCGCCTCGCACTATCCAAGCATTGCGCGAGGTGAGGCGGGCAAATCAAGATGCCGGTGCGTGCAGGACCTCGGGGAGAGGTGAGTACCGGACGAAGGAAAGGACTGGGTATGGAAAAGTTCCCTATGACCCCTGGCGGTTTCGAAAAGCTCAAGGAAGAGCTGCGCTGGCGTCAGCAATCGGAGCGCCCTCGGATTATTGAGGCGATCGCCGAAGCACGTGCGCATGGCGATCTGTCGGAAAATGCCGAATATCATGCTGCGAAAGAAGCCCAGAGCCTGAATGAAGGTCGTATCAACGAACTGGAAGATCTGGTCGCGCGCGCCGAGATTATCGATGTCTCGAAGCTGTCGGGTGATCGCATCAAGTTCGGTGCCACCGTCACCATGATCGACGAGGATACGGAAGAAGAGAAGGTCTACCAGATCGTCGGCGATCAGGAAGCCGATGTGAAGGAAGGCCGCATCTCCATTTCATCGCCGATTGCGCGTGCGCTGATCGGCAAGGGCGAAGGCGATACGATTGAAGTCAACGCACCGGGCGGTTCGCGTTCCTACGAAATCGTCGGTTTGAAGTTCGTCTGATTTCCGTGTCCGTGCATAAGCCAGATTCCGGACCGGTTCGGGTTCAGGACGTTGAGGTGGTGGCGCCGAATTTCAAGCGCCGCCTCTCCGGTGTCACATCGACAATCGTTCAGCTGATCCCCTTGCAGCGCGCAAAGGGGTTGAACATTGCGACGATGGGGCCGGGCCTGCCGGATACGCTTCCGCATCTGGGATGGAGCGCTCTTTGGTCCTTCTGGTCAAAGCCTGCTACGAAACCGTTCCGTATCTGGCACGCGCGGCGCAATATTGAAATGCTCGCCGGTATTTTCATGCGTGATGTGCTGCGCATGAAACTGAGGCTGATCTTTACCTCAGCTGCACAGCGAGACCACAAGCCGTTTACCAAATGGCTCATCCGCCGCATGAATGCGGTGATTGCAACGAGTGGTCGCTCGGGAAGCTTTCTCGAAGTCCCGCATCAGGTCATCATGCATGGGGTGGATCTGCAGCGTTTCCATCCGCCTGTCGGCGATGAGGACAGTTTCGCGGCGTCGGGCCTGCCCGGAAAATATGCTGTCGGTTGCTTCGGTCGCGTGCGTTCCTCCAAGGGAACGGACCTTTTCGTCGATGCGATGATTGCGCTGTTGCCGCAATATCCGGGCTGGACGGCCATTATCACCGGACGCACGACTGCAGAACACCAGTCTTTCGAGGATGCGCTGAAGGCGAAGATCGCCGCTGCCGGTTTGCAGGACCGTATCCTCATTCTGGGGGAAGTGCCGGATATCCGCGTCTGGTATCGCCGCCTGACGCTTTATGTTGCGCCTTCGCGCAATGAAGGTTTCGGGCTGACACCGCTTGAAGCCATGGCGTCGCAAACGGCAGTCGTTGCCAGCGATGCGGGTGCCTATGCGGAAATGATCGTGGAAGGCACCGGAACATCGGTTGCGGCCGGTGACGGAGATGCCCTGCGCAAGGCTATCGAACCTTATCTGGCAGATCCGGCTCTGGCGGAACGCGATGGCGAGAATGCTCTCAGGCATGTTCGCGCGACTTTTCCGCTCGAAAAGGAAGCAGCTGCCATCAGCGCTGTCTACGAACGCGTATTCGCCGGGAAGTAACAAGTAATGACAGGGCGCTGCAATGCTGACGCATCACGCCCTGAAAATGCTCAATCACCGCACGGGCTTAACCAGGTCTTGATGAGGCAAGCTCATCCAGACCTGGTATAATTCCCGGCGCAAACCGTCGAAATATCAGAGAATCATCAGCGGTTCGTCCTTGACCGGACGAATGGTCAGCGCGGTGCGCACGGAATCCACATTGGGAGCGGCGGTCAGTTCCTCGATCACGAAGGTCTGGAACGTGTTGAGATCGCGCGCGACGCAATGGAGCAGGAAATCGGACTCGCCCGAAACCATCCAGGCGCGGCGTACCAGAGGCCACTGCTTGGATTTCTCGGCAAAAGCCTTGAGGTCGGCATCTGCCTGGCGATGGAGGCCAACCGAACAGAAAGCGACCAAATCCTGTCCAAGGGAATTGCCATTCAGAATGGCCCGATAGCCCCGGATAACGCCGCTTTCTTCCAGCTTGCGCACACGGCGCAGGCAGGGCGGAGCCGAAATACCGACGCGTTCGGCCAGCTCGACATTGGTGATGCGCCCGTTATTCTGGAGCTCCCGAAGGATTTTCCAATCGATTTCATCCAGATCGGCCTTGATCGGCATGCGTAACTCCGCGCGCAAGGAAATTTCATTCCGGGGTAATTATAGAACATTCGTCGCCATCGTGGCGCAATCTAATCCTGCTCATATCAAATGAAACGGGCGGATGTAAACTGCCTAACGTTCTGTCAACGCACCCAAAAAGTGCGAGTGAACAGGATATACACGGTAACGAGCTCCAGACGCCCTGCCAGCATCAGGAAGGAAAGGACCCACAATGCCGGGTCGTGAATGGTGGAAAAGTTGCCGACGGGGCCAATGGTGTCGCCAAAGCCGGGGCCGATATTGGAGAGGGCAGTCAGCGCGCCAGTGAAGGCCGACACGAAGTCGAGGCCCAGTGAAGCAAGCAGCACCGCGCCTATAATCAGCGAGGCGCAGTAGAGGAACAGGTAGAGAAGCACGTTCTGTGCGATTTCGCCGGAAACTTCCGAGCTGCCGTAGCGGATCTTGATGACAGCATGTGGCATGATGAGCCGGGCAAGATTGGCGCGCGTCAAGCTCCAAAGGATGATGAGGCGGTTCATCTTGATGCCGCCTGATGTAGACCCGGCGCAGCCACCCAGAAATGAAGCGAGAAAGAAAATTCCAATCGCCGGTGGTCCCCACAGGAAATAGTCTTCCGTGGCATAGCCTGTTGTCGTCATGACCGAGACAAAATGAAACGAAGCCGAGATCAGCGCGTCGCCGAAAGGCACATCGGACCCAAGTCGCAGAACCACCGCGAGTGCAAAGCTGAAGCTGATTGCGATCGTGAAGAACAGTTTCACCTGCGGGTCGACAAGCGATTCCATGCGGCGTGGCATGAAGGCCTTGATATAGAGCACGAAGGGCAGGGCCGAGAGGGCCATGAAGATCGTGGACACGACCAGGAGCGGGCGGTTTCCCTGATAAAAGCCGATGGAGCTGTCGTGAGTGGAAAAGCCTGCTGTCGCAATCGTCGTAAAGCCGTGGTTGATGGCGTCGAACATGCTCATGCCGACGGCAAAATAAGCAATGATGCAGGCGGCGGTCAGGCTGAGATAGGCCAGCACGATGCCGAGCGCGATCTGGTTCATGCGCGGGAGAATTTTTTCCGACTTGTCGGAATTCTCCATATGGAAGAGCGCCAACCCGCCCGCCCGCAGGGACGGCAGCATCAACAGAGCCAAACCGATGAAGCCGATACCCCCGATCCAGCAGAGAAGCGAGCGCCACAGGAGAATGCCGCGCTGCATGTTGTCGAGCCCGGTCAGCGCGGTCGCGCCGGTTGACGTGACGCCCGACATGGCCTCGAAGAAGGCCGTCGCATAGCTGATCGGCAAATGCGAGAAATAAAGCGGTATCGAACCCAGAAAACTCGCTGTCAGCCAGAGGCACGCCGTCAGCAGAAAGCCAAGGCGCGGGGTGAAGCGCATCGTCTGGTTCTGGGTGGCCAGCAGAATCAGGGCGGAGAGCGCGCCGGTTGCCGCAGCTGAACGCACGAAGATCAGCCAGTCGTCACTTCCGTCGCGCAGGTCGATTGCTGCAGGCAGAAGCATGGCTACCGCCATGAGGAGGCCGAAACGCGCACAGATATTGGCGACTGTCTTATAAATGGCGGACGGCTCCGAGGTTAGGCAAATTTTCCATTGTTTAGCGTGAGATCGATCCACCCGCAATGCGCTGGCTGTCAAAGGCTTTGCTTAAAGGTCACAAGCTGTGGCTAAAGCACAGCAAATCCCTGTGGAACCTTGCAAACATTGAGGGGCAGACCTACCTTGGCCATAATGTCGGGGCATTGGCCAAACAGGCGCGAAAGCGATTCTGGTGAGCCGGAACCCGCCGCTTTAAATCGATTTTAGAGTACCCCCAAAGTGTGGAACATTTTGGACAAGGTACATGTGAAAACAAACATGTGGAGCGCTGATCTGGATCAATCAGATCAAGACGTTCCGGGACCGGAGAGAACTTCATGTCACAGCGTCACGCGCCAGTCATAGTCATCGGCTCAGGTCCTGCTGGTTATACCGCTGCGATTTATGCTGCTCGCGCCATGCTGAAACCACTCATCATTGCCGGTCTCCAGCAGGGTGGTCAGCTGATGATCACCACCGATGTGGAAAATTATCCGGGCTACGCCGATCCGGTGCAGGGGCCATGGATGATGGAACAGATGGCAAAGCAAGCGGAAAATGTCGGCTCCGAAATCGTCCATGACATTATTACCGAGGTTGAAACCACGGTGCGTCCTTTCCGCCTGAAGGGTGATTCCGGCACGATCTATACCTGCGATGCCCTGATTATCGCCACCGGTGCACAGGCCAAGTGGCTTGGCCTCGACAGCGAGCAGACCTTCATGGGCGGTGGCGTTTCTGCTTGCGCGACCTGTGACGGTTTCTTCTATCGCGGCAAGGATGTGGTCGTTGTCGGCGGTGGCAATACCGCTGTTGAGGAAGCGCTTTATCTTTCCCATATCGCCAAGAGCGTGACGGTCGTGCATCGCCGCGATGGCTTCCGTGCAGAGAAGATCATGCAGGATCGTCTGCTTTCGCGCCAGAACGTCTCGGTGGTCTGGAACAGCGTGATCGATGAAATCCTTGGCACCGAGGCAAAGCCGCCGATGGGCGCAACTGTGACCGGCGTACGCCTCAAGAATGTCGTGACGGGCGAGACGCAGGAACTCGACACGCACGGTGTTTTTGTCGCTATCGGCCACGCACCTGCGGTTTCTTTGTTCGAGGGCAAGCTCAAGCAGAAGCCGAACGGCTATCTGTGGACTGCACCCGATTCGACGGCTACCGACGTTCCGGGCATTTTTGCTGCGGGCGACGTCACGGACGATATTTATCGGCAGGCTGTGACTGCCGCCGGTTTGGGTTGCATGGCTGCTCTGGAAGCCGAGCGCTGGCTTGCCGCACAGGAACCGCTGCACGAAGCTGCGGAGTAAAGCATTTCCAAGCCAAAAGTGTGAGGCGGTTTTGCGTAAGGTGAATGCGGTGAAAACAATGAGAGGGGATAATCGTGGTCGCTCCGCTCGACTGGGATAAACTGCGCATTTTTCATGCTGCGGCTGAGGCTGGGTCGTTCACCCACGCAGCCCAGACATTGCATCTGTCGCAATCGGCTATCTCGCGTCAGGTGAGCGCGCTGGAGCAGGATGTCGGCGTCCCGCTGTTTCATCGTCATGCCCGCGGGCTCATTTTGACGGAGCAGGGCGAAACGCTTTATCGCACGGCGCATGACGTGCTGATGAAGCTTGAGAATGTTCGTTCGAAGCTTGCCGAGAGCAAGGAAAAGCCGACAGGCCGTCTCCGCGTGACGACGACTGTTGGTCTTGGCTCCGGCTGGCTGATCGAGCGGATTCAGGAATTTGTCGAGCTTTATCCCGATATCCAGCTGCAGCTGATCCTCGACAATGAGGAACTGGACCTGACGATGCGTCATGCGGATTGTGCCATCCGGTTGCGGCAGCCGCAGCAGCCAGACCTGATCCAGCGCCGGCTGTTCACGGTGCATATGCATGTCTATGCGTCGGCAGGTTATGTTTCAAAATATGGCAAGCTGAATTCGATCGATGAGATCGATCAGCATCGTGTCGTGACTTTCGGTGAACCGGCGCCAAGCTATCTGACAGGCCTAAACTGGCTGGAGATTGCCGGGCGTGCCGATGGTAGCACGCGCATTCCCGCGTTGCAGGTGAACAATCTGCTGTCGATCCGTCGCGCTGTGCAGCGTGGCGTCGGCATCGCCGTTCTGCCCGATTATATGGCCGACAAGGAATCCGGGCTGGTGCAGCTTCTGCCGGAACTGGAAGAAATACCGTCCTTCGATACGTTCTTCTGCTATCCGGAAGCCTTGAAGAACTCTGCGAAACTGCACGCTTTCCGCGACTTCCTGTTCTCGAAGGCCCGCAACTGGACCTATTGATCGTATCTTACTGTTCATAAAAAAGGCCGCGCTGATCGCCAGCGCGGCCTTTTTGCTTATGGCGATGGCTGGTTATTTGCGTGGCAGCAGGCGCTGCACTTCCTTGGATGCATCGGCAAGGGCGTCTTCCGGCGTGGCGGATTGCTCAACGACGCGCGAAAGATTGTCCACGATGGTTTGCGTCACCTTCACGCCGTTCGAACCTGGGAAGGCATACCACGGGATCATCAGTGACATCTGGCTGAGACCGGCTTTGAACAACGGATTTTCCGCGTAGAATTTGCCGAGATATTCGTCGGACTTTGCAGCCAGTTCGTTGTTCGGCACATAGCCGGTGCCGGGAACGACGACGGAAGCGCCGTAAGGTCCAGCAGCGAACTTGGCGAATTTCCATGCCGCATCCTGCTTGGCCTGATCTTCTGTCAGGATAACAACGGCATTGCCGCCGGTTGGCAGGCGACCCTTTTCAGCATTGATAAGAGGAATTTTCGCGGTACGAAGATCGAACTTGTCGCCGACATTCTTGATCGTGTTGCGCAGCGCGCCAGTCGTCTGGAACGAGAAGCCGACTTTGCCAGCCGCGAAAGCCTGCTCACCCGCTGCCTTGGTCAGAACCGGCATGCCGCCTTCCTTGACCATGCGATCAACCAGCTTGAAGGCTTCAAGCCCTTCCGGTCCGTCGAAAGCAACCTTCTTCTCGTCTTCGGTCAGCATGGTGCCGCCTGCGCCGAACAGAAGGGCTGAGAACATCCAGTCGTCGCCCTGCCAGCGGAAGTCGATACCCTGATTGCCGTTGCCGAGTGCCTTGATCTTGCCGCCGAGCTCGATCACTTCATCCCAGGTGGTTGGAGGCGTGTCGGGATTGCCGCCTGCAGCCTTAACCAGATCGGCATTGTAATACATGATCGGGTTGGAGGTCGCGAAAGCAAGACCAACCTGACGGTCGCCGACACGGGCGAGGCTCAACAGGTGATCAGTGAAGCCTTGTGCTTTCATGTCGGTTTCTTTTTCGACCAGCGGCTTCATGTCGACGCCGATGTTGCGCTCGGCCAATACGCGCAGGCGGTTCAAACCGGTGAAGGTGATATCGGGCATTTCCGACGTTCCGGCCTGACGCATGATCGTCTGGATGCCTTCTTCGTAGGTTGCCGAGGGGCTGACGAAGTTGATCTTGATGTCCGGATTTTCTGCCATGAACTTTCCAGAGATGTCAGCCATGACATCCTTGAAAAAGCCTGGCATCGGATAGTGCACATTCAGCGTCGTTTCGGCAAAGGCGGGCGAGCCGAGGCCTGTTGCCATAGCCAGAGCGGCGAGTGCACCGGAAAAGCGTTTCATGTTTGAACTCCTGTGGAGGATGGGAGGGAAGAATTCAGCCCTTGAGGCCGGTGAGGGTGATGCCTTCGATGAAGCGGCGCTGGGCGGCAAGAAACGCAAGCAGCAGCGGCAGCGTGATGATGAGGGTTGCCGCCATCAATGCCCCATAATCGTCGCCTGCTTCCGCAGCGCGGAAATAGAGGAGGCCTAATGGTGGTGTGGCGCGCTCCATGCCGTTGATGACGATCAGCGGCCAGAACAGATCGTTCCAGTGCGCAACCACCGAGAAGATCGAGAAGGCGGTGATGGCGGGCCAGGCATTGGGCACGATCACCCGCATGACGATGCCCGCCTCTGACATGCCGTCGAGACGCGCGGCGCTGATGAGATCATCCGGCATGGCGCGGAAGAACTGCAGAAACAGGAATATGCCGAAGACAGAGATGAAGAACGGAGCACTGAGAGCAAAATAGCTGTTGAGCACGCCGAGCTGATTGAAGCCGACATAGAAGGGCAATGCGGTGGCATGGATCGGCACGAGCAGGCCGAGCATGACCATCATCATCATGGTGCGCTGGCCGCGGAAATTGAGCTTTGCCATGGCATAGGCGCAGGGAATGGCGACCACGACCTGAATGACCAGAATGAGCGCGCAGACGACTACGCCGTTGAACAGCAAGAGCCCCATCGGCACATGGCTGAATGCCTTGGCAAGATTATCCAGGAGTGCCCAGTTGTGCGGGATCAGCGACAGGGAGGACGAGAAAATATCCTGCTGCGACTTTGCCGCCGTCGACAGCATGAAGATATAGGGCGCGAGAAAAAGCAGGGCACCCAGTGAAAGAATGCCAAGACGGAAAGAACGAGCCAATGTCATCCGGGTTTCCTCAGTAATGGGTGCGGCGGTCCAGCACGCGGAACTGCAACATCATCAGGATCACGAGAACTGCGAGAAAGATCACCGTCATTGCCGAGGCATAGCCGACCCGTAGATAGACGAAGCCTTCCTGATAGATGGTCCAGAGCAGGACTTCTGATGCCTTGTTCGGGCCGCCTTCGGTCAGCGTCTTGACCGTCTCGAACACCTTCACGGCATTGATGATGCTGATCGTCGTGACGAAAAGCGTGGTGGGTCCGAGCAGGGGCCATGTGACCAGCCGGAAGCGTTCCCAGCTGTTTTTCACGCCGTCCACTTCGGCTGCGGAATAGAGTTCTCGCGGAATGGCGGTGAGCCCGGCTAGAAACAGCACCATGTTGAAGCCGACGCTCTGCCATACGCCGATCATCGCAAGGCTGGTCAGAACCGTGTCACTGGAACCAAGCCAATTGGGACCGGCAATACCGATCATGCCCAGCATGGCATTGACGGGGCCGAGTGTCGGATGCAGCAGATATTGCCAGACGGTTGCCATGGCGACGAGGAGCGAAGCGACCGGCAGGAAATAGACCGTGCGGAAGAAGGATTTGCCGCGAACTTCACCTTCGATGAGGAGGGCCACGCCGAGGCCGAGAAAGACGGAGGCCGGTGCCACGATCGCGGTATAGATGGCAGTGTTCTTCAGAGAGACCAGAAACGTCCGGTCGCTGAAGAGTTCGGCGTAGTTTTCCAGTCCGATGAATTCGAAACCGTCATAGCCAAGCTCGAAATTGGTCAGGCTCCAGAAAATGACGGCGGCTGTCGGCAGGAGAATCAGCAGAACCGTCAGAATGATGGCTGGAGCTGCCAGTTTCCAGGCCAGCCTTTCTTCGCGACGACGGGCTTCATCAGCCGCCGTGCGCGCGCTGGTGGCTGCAGGGCCGGATAGCGTAAAATCAGACATGAGCGGCAGCCTTTGCCGGCGATGCAGGTTCGACGATGTTCCCGGCGGGCTGGCGCAGGCGCAAACCATCTTCTCCGAAGAGGTGGGCGTGGCTGGCATCGAAATGCAGGCCCACCGGCAGGCCGACGACAATGTCACGGGCTTGTTCGGGTGTGAGCTTCACAGTGAGATCTTGTGAGGCGCCGGGAGCCGTGAGATAGACCAGTACTTCCGAGCCGAGAAATTCGATCCGCGATACCGTGCCCGCAATGCCTGTCTTGTCATGCGGCTTGAGCTGAAAATGCTCAGGACGAATGCCGATGCGGATATTGGTGCCGGAATGGGCGGCGACGTCCTGCAGGATGGGGCGACCGGCAAAATGCACCACGCCGTTATCGCTGACCAATGCTTCCAGAATATTGATGCGTGGTGTGCCGATGAACTGTGCGACCTCGATATGGCGCGGATCGTTATAGATTGCGGTTGGCGTGTCGATCTGCAGCAGTTTTCCGCCCATCATCACTGCAACGCGGTCGGCCATGCTGAGCGCTTCGGCCTGGTCGTGGGTCACATAGATGGTCGGGACACCGGCGCGGCGATGCAATTCGACGATTTCCGCACGGGTGTGAACACGCAGATTGGCATCGAGGTTCGACAATGGTTCATCCATCAGGAATGCACCGGGCTGGCGGACGAGCGCGCGGGCAAGGGCCACGCGCTGGCGCTGGCCGCCGGACATCTGGCCCGGCTTGCGGTCGAGCAGATGGTCGATCTTGAGGCTTGTTGCGGTTGCCCTGACCTGCTTCTGGATGGCGGCGCGCTTCCTGCGCTGGCCGGGAATGAAAGCGCCGATCATTGGCAGGCGTTCCACGGCGGTCAGATCACGCATTGCAAGCGGCACCGCGATGTTCTGCGCCGTCGTCAGGTGAGGGTAGAGCGCGTAGGACTGGAACACCATGGCGATGTTGCGGTCGGCAGGGTGGGCGCCGGTTATGTTACGCCCTGCAAGCTCCACGCTTCCTTCATCCGCATGGTCGAGACCGGCGAGAATACGCAGCAATGTGCTCTTGCCGCAGCCCGACGGGCCGACGAGGGCGATGAATTCGCCTTCTGCTGCTTCGATGGAAATGCCATCGAGAATGCGATTGCCCCCGTAGGATTTGCCGATGTCGCGAAGGACGAGCGTGCTCACTGGCTTGCCTCCTCAGCGACTTTCTCGCCCTCACCAGCGTGGTGCGGATAGACTTCATGCACCACGTCATCGATGACATAGGGCGTCAACTCATCAATGCGGACAATGCTGCTTGTGGCAACTTCATCGAGATCGTGAATGGCGGCTCCGAGGATACGTTCGCCGGGGAGATCGCGTTCCATCGGCCCGACGATGAAGGCTGCGGCAGGCGCCCAGACATACTTCGTTCCGAAGGCGTCGCCCGACCAGGCCCGGTGCAGGTGGCCGCTGGCATGAAGCTGCACATTATACTGAGCGAAGAGATCATAGAGACGTTGGCGCGGGGCAGGGCGAATGCCCCAGTAGCCGCTGTCGCCTTCATCGGGATCGTCCACGAAGAGCGGCTTGTGGGCGAAGACGGCGACGGGCTTGCCATCGCTGTTCTTCAATTCGTCTTCGAGCCACTGGAACTGTTCCGCTTCTTCGGCTTCACCGGAGCCGATGACGAGACTGTTGAGGCCGATGATGCGCCAGTTGCCGAAATTTTCCGCCCAGCGGTCCGGACCGATATGACGACGCCAGCGCATCAGGCGCTGCGGATTGACCGGCTGGTGGCTTTCGGGAAGATGGCCGATATCGTGATTGCCCGGAAGACTGAGAACACGCGCCGGAAGCTCGTTCAGGCAGGCGCGGCAGAACAGAAGGTCAGCCTCTACGTCTGCGCCATCGACGGTCAGGTCACCAGTGTGAATGACGAGATCGGGCTTTTGCTGATCGATCCAGGCAACGAGCGGTTCCCAGTTGCGATTGAAGTGCGGCTTGATGGGGCTGAGGTGGGTATCTGTAATCTGAACGATCCGCACGGCTACGATCCTTCTCGGGTCTGTCTATTGTCGCAGCACTTTTCGCGCGCTGCACATCCGCCGGGCGCGTCATGCGCGGCGTCTTGCGGGGGCTTTTAGGCGCGTTGTGTGACAGGCCCGCTGCATAGCCGTGACAGTTGCGTGACATCTGCTTTGGGCGACTCAGAAAGGGCGATTTGCCAAATTTGGAGGCATCGTTGTTTTGCCGATGCTCATGCTTTAGGCGGCTAATTTGCACATTATAATATTACGAAGTAATTCAATTCGCTGTAAGCTTTTGTTTTTAAAATAGTTTCTTATTCAATCTAGTCATGCGTAAAATGCATAGCTGCATTGCGCTAAAGTCGCATTGCAAAAACAATGGGCAACAGGCATATAAAGATCATCTCAGCGTTGCGTTTCCTCCTCCCATTTGCGCAGGCTGAGTGTTCCCCTCTGGAGGTTTGCCTCAAAGGCACCTTCAAAACTCAAAGCCAGACATTTGTCTGGCTTTTTTTTTGACTTTTTGCCAAGCCGCCTCTTTTTGTCAGAAATACAGAAACGAAAAAGGGGCCTTTCGGCCCCTTCGTCATTCCATTTTGTTTTGTTTAGCGCAGGCTGGCACAGAAGCGCTGGATGCGCGTGCAGGCTTCTTCGAGAAGCGCGTCCGACGTTGCATAGGAAATGCGGAAGTTTGGTCCAAGACCGAAAGCCGAACCGTGAACGACGGCGACGCCTTCAGCTTCCAGCAGTTCGGTGACGAAGTCTTCGTCGCTCTCGATGACCTTGCCGGCTTCCGTCTTCTTGCCGATGAGGTCAGCACAGGACGGATAGACGTAGAACGCACCTTCCGGTGTCGGGCACTTGATGCCTTTGGCCTGATTGAGCATCGACACGACCAGATCGCGACGGGCCTGGAAGATTTTCTTGTTTTCCGGAATGAAATCCTGGGTGCCGTTGAGTGCTTCGACTGCGGCCCACTGTGCGATGGAGCAGGCGCCCGAGGTCTGCTGACCCTGCACCATATCCATGGCCTTGATGAGCTGCAGCGGTCCTGCCGCATAGCCGATACGCCAGCCGGTCATGGCATAGGCCTTCGACACGCCGTTCATGGTGAGCGTGCGGTCGTAAAGCGAAGGCTCGACCTGAGCAGGCGTCGTGAAGACGAAATCGCCATAGACCAGATGCTCATACATGTCGTCAGTCAGGATCCAGACATGCGGGTGACGAACCAGAACGTCGGTCAAGGCCTTGAGCTCTGTTTCCGTATAAGCCGCGCCGGTCGGGTTCGATGGCGAGTTGAAGATCAGCCACTTGGTCTTGGGCGTGATGGCCTTTTCCAGATCGGCGGCGGTCAGCTTGAAATTGTCTTCGATCTTCGTGTTAATGAAAACCGGGTTGCCGCCGTTGATCGCTACCATTTCAGGATAGCTGACCCAGTAAGGGGCAGGGACGATGACTTCATCACCGGGGTTCAGCGTCGCCATGAAGGCGTTGAACAGAATCTGCTTGCCGCCAGTGCCGACGATGACCTGTTCCGGCTTGTAGTCGAGACCGTTTTCACGCTTGAACTTGGCAACGATGGCCTGACGCAGTTCAGGAATACCCGCAACGGGCGTGTACTTCGTTTCACCGCGATTGATCGCGTCGATGGCAGCCTGCTTGATATTCGTGGGCGTGTCGAAGTCGGGCTCGCCCGCACCGAGACCAATCACGTCCTTGCCCTTGGCTTTCAGCTCACGTGCTTTCTGGCTGACCGCGATGGTCGCAGATGGCTTTACACGAGAAAGGGCGTCGGCGAGAAATGCCATGATAGATCTCCATAGATGGCAGGCTCTGTTAACCGGCACCGGGCGCGTCCGGTTTTGCGGATTTTCTATGTCCCATCGGCGCAGGAAGCGCAACAGAAGGATTGTGATTTCATCGGCAATTGCTGGATTTCGCAAAAATGTGTTGCCGAAACGAACAGATCCATCAGCAATGCTGACATATTAACGCAACGAAACTGATCGGACCGGGCGATATTGCGCGTCATCCTGCCAAGAGGCCTCGCAAGCTGCGCGTGGCCATTACTTTATAGGCCTCTATCAGCGTCTTGCTTTCCTCTTCTGAAACGTCGACGGCGACGCGCATGGTGGATTCGCCAAAATGCATCAGGAGGAAAGCAGTCTCGTCCAGTTGCGCGGACACCTTGCCGGGGGCAATCCGGCGGATCGTATCAGCAAGAAACTGACCATTCTGCCTGCTTTCGGCAATTTCCAGTTTTGACAGGGACTTGTCGGTCTGCGTGGCCGACCAGATGTCGCACATTGCCGGTTCCTGACGCATCAGTGCCAGATATTCATCGATCAATGCATTGAACGCGACAATCAGCTCGTCGGCAGAATGGGCCGCTGCAAGACCTTCCTCGATGCACTGGCGCGATTGTGCATTGCAGCTTTCAAACAGGTAGCGGATCAGGGCGCTTTTATCAGGAAAATACTGATAGAGCGCGCCAATTGAGATGCTGGCCTGCTGGGCGATCTCACTCATCTTGAGACTGTCGCTGCCTTTGGCGGCGATCAGCGCCGTGGCGCATTCAGCAATGCGACGAATCTTTTCCTGCGCCCGGCTCTGGCTGGGGGTGCGGCGCAGGATCGGTGCACTGGTTGTTTCTGTTTCCGTGGCGGAATTCTGCTTCATGGCGGACTCACATTTTTCGCTCTTGACAGAATATGAGAGTTGCTCACATATTGCAAATATGAGGATTGCTCATATTTTGGGAGACGGAAGATGAATACACATCGTAATGATCGTTATCTGGTTATTGGCGCCAACGGCAAAACCGGCAGGCGTGTCGCTGAGAGGTTGCGGGAGAAGGGAGTGTCCTTGCGTTCTGTGTCGCGGAGTACCGAGGTTTCCTTTGACTGGGCCAACCAATCCACCTGGGCTGCCGCGCTTGACGGCATCGACTCCGCCTATGTGTCATACCAGCCGGATCTGGCCTTGCCGGGGGCCGTTGATGCCATTCGCGCATTTCTTTTGGCGGCAAAGAAGGCGGATGTGAAGCATGTCGTGCTTCTGTCCGGGCGAGGTGAGGAGGAGGCGGAAATTGCGGAAAAGGTTCTGCAGGATTCCGGGCTGGACTGGACCGTGTTGCGCGCCAGCTGGTTCATGCAGAATTTCAGCGAAAACTACATGCGGGACGAACTGCTTTCAGGCTCGCTGACCTTACCCGTCGGGCCGATGAAAGAACCCTTCATCGATGTTGACGATATTGCCGATGTCGCCGTTGCTGCCCTCACCGAAACGAGGCATCGCAACAAGCTCTATGAACTCACCGGCCCGGAACTGTTCAGCTTCAGCGATGCAATAAGCGAGATTGCCAGAGCGACTGACAAAGACTTGTCGTTCAATCCGGTCTCATACGCCGATTATGAGGCGGCGCTGCGTGAGCAGGCATTGCCGGAAGATGTCATTACGCTTTTGCGCTATCTTTTCGTCGAGCTTTTCGATGGCCGCAATGCCACTGTGGCGCATGGTGTGGAGGAAGCTCTCGGGCGTAAGCCGCGCCGGTTTGCAGATTTTGCGCGCAAGGCTGCCATTGAAGGCACATGGGAGGGACAATCATGACGATGAGTTTTCAACTACTTGTTCTGCTGACGGCATGGGGGAGCGCGATTACAGGCGGCATCTTCTATGCGTTCTCAAGTTTCGTGATGGCCGCGCTGGCACGCATTCCGGCCAATGCGGGCATAACGGCGATGCAGTCGATCAATATCACCGTCATCAACGGGACGTTCTTTGCCGCCTTTTTCGGCACGGCATTGCTGTGTCTGGTGATTATCGTACTGGGATTGATGGGCTTTGGAAGTTTGTCGAAATGGGCGGTGATCGGCGCTGCCGTCTATCTTGTCGGCACGATCGGCGTCACGATGGCTTTGAATGTGCCGCTGAACAACCAGCTCGCGGCGATGGATGCCAGTGCCGCCGCGTCGGCCGATGTCTGGCTTACTTATGTGCGCGACTGGACCCTATGGAATCACGTCCGCACCATTGCTGCGCTGATTGCGGCCTTGATTCTGGGCGCGAGCGCGCTGGCAAGGGTGTGAGCAGAAAAGCGGACAAACAAAAAAGGCGGGTCCGAGGACCCGCCTTTTCTCTGCCTTACGGCAAAACTTATGCTGCGACGAGGTTGTCGGCAGACGAACGGCCCGAACGACGGTCCTGTACGATTTCGTACGAAACCTTCTGACCTTCATCGAGCGTGGCCAGACCAGCGCGCTGAACGGCGGAAATGTGGACGAATACGTCCGTGCCGCCCTGATCAGGCTGAATGAAGCCGAAGCCCTTGGTCGTGTTGAACCACTTAACTGTTCCCGTAGCCATGGGAAATTCCTTTGTAACATTAGTAGTAGAGTAGTCCGTATGCTTCGCACACGTCCCTGTGAATCGAATTTATGGACAGGAGATCGTCAGGAAGCACGGCGGGCCGCACGGGTCGCAAAGTCACTTGACCGAAAAATCGATGCGCTAACTATATGCGACAAATTTGACCAATACAAGACAGCTAAAATTGTCAGCTAAAAACTGATTTTACTGAGGCTTTTTGCCATTCCGAGCCCGAGCCGGTTTTGCGCACTCAATCGGTCGAGCCAGAACAGCCGGAACAGAATCGGGGCGCTTCCGTCGCAGGGCGACATTTCGTAGTGATCCCAGGTTTCAGGTACGGCGTTTCTCAATCGCAGATGAAAGCAGTGGCGGCGGTGACGCTCTGTCTGCCCCTGTTCGGGATAGTCATAATCGACGGTTTCGAGATGGATCATGCCATCGTCATAGAGGAGGCCGGTTTCCTCGGCGGATTCGCGATAGGCGGCGGCGAGAATGTCTTCTCCCGCATCGACCGTGCCGCCTGGCACCTGAAGCGGCGTTTCAGGAAAATCAGGTTCTTCAAAAACCAGAAGCCGGTCGTTCCATGTCGCGTAAATAAGTACTTTGTCGATGGGTTGGATTGTAACGGTCATGGACTTTTCCGGCAGGGTTAGCGTTCAGACCATAATTGCGACGAATGATTTGCGGTAGAACCCGCATATTGTTGTGGGTCATCGCGGCTGGCGCGCGCGAAAAGCGTGTGCTCTCCTATCTTTGACTTCCACGCGACGTAGATATTCAGCATGTTGCAAACATATCTGCAATATTGAGCGGGCGGATGGGCAGCGAGGCAGGACATGACGTCTGAACCAGACAAGGACAAGACGAAGCGGAGTGCGCCCAAGAAAGAGCACCGCCGCAAAAAGCCCAGGCGCAGTGTCTCGGAGCGTCTGCGCAAGAGTTCGGCCAAGCTGATTGGTGGTTCTCCGTCACGCGACGGAACCGATCTTTTTTCCCAAGTTTCGATGATGGTGGGAGCCTTTATGGTCTCGCCGGTGCGCAACACGCTGATTGCGCTCGGGACCGGCATTTTCGTTCTCATCGTGCTGATCGCCATCGGACAGGTTGCCATCAATCGCTGGAACGAACCCTTCTACGATGCGCTTGCGCGCAAGGATTTGCAGGCTTTTTTCCATCAGCTGATGGTTTTCTTCGGGATTGCAGGTAGCCTGCTTGTGCTCAACGTATCGCAAACCTGGCTCAACCAGATGTTCAAGCTCAAGATGCGCGAAGGACTGGCGCGCGATCTCGTGGGGCAATGGCTGGTGCCGGGGCGGGCATTTCGTCTCGCCAATGCAGGCGAGATCGGCATCAATCCCGATCAACGCCTGCATGAAGATGCACGTCACTTTGCGGAAATGTCGTGCGATCTTGGGATCAATCTCCTCCAGTCCACCGTCATTCTGGTGAGCTTCGTCGGTGTCCTGTGGTCGCTCTCAAGTGGCTTTGTTTTTCATGTCGCGGGCTACAGTTTCTCCATTCCCGGCTACATGGTCTGGGCTGTCATCATCTACGCGGCCTCTGCCTCATGGCTGACATGGATCGTCGGGCGCAGTCTGGTCAATATCAACGCCAATCGCTATGCGCGTGAGGCGGATTTCCGCGCATCGCTGATGCGGGTCAACGAACATCTGGATGCCATCACCCTGTCGCGCGGCGAAGGGGATGAAAGACGTCGTCTCGATCTGGATATCGATGCGGTTCTGGCCGCAATCCGCAAGATCGTCTATGCGACCACGCGATTGACCTGGGTAACGGCCGGTTACGGCTGGCTGACAATCGTGGCGCCGATCCTCGTGGCGGCTCCGGTCTATTTCGGCGGCGGTCTGACATTCGGCGGGCTGATGATGGCCGTCGGCGCATTCTCACAGGTGCACAATGCGCTGCGCTGGTTCGTCGACAATTTCGGGGCGATTGCGGACTGGCGGGCGACGCTGCTGCGTGTCGCGAGTTTCCGTCAGGCGGTGCTGCGCATGGACGAGCTTGGTCATCTGGACCGGCAGATCGATCTTGAGACGAATGACGATGACAGGCTGACGCTGGACGGTGTTTCCATCGCCGCCCCCGATCAGTGCCTGAAGCTCTCCCGCAAGGCTTTTTCGGTAAAACCCGGCGAGCGGGTGCTTGTGACGGGCGGGACCGAAACGCAAAGAACGCTGCTGTTCCGCGCATTGGGCGGGCTTTGGCCATGGGGCGAGGGGCGGATCGGCATGCCGGTTGGCGATGGTGTCGCCTTCATGCCGCGCGCGCCTTATTTCCCGCCGGGCAACCTCAAGGGCGTGATCGTTTATCCGCTTGATATCAAGAAATTTTCTGAACAGGATCTGGAAAATGTCCTGCGGCGTGCCGGGCTTGAACGGCTTTCCACGAGCATGGATCGTGTTGCGCGCTGGGATCGCGTGCTGACGGACGATGAGCGCCAATGTATCGCCTTCGCCCGCCTCATATTGCAGAAACCGCAGTGGATCGTGATCGACGGTGCGCTCGATGGTCTCGACGCTGAAGCCTATGACCGGATTCGCGACATACTGAACACCGAATTGAAGGATGCAGCCGTGATCCATCTCGGCAAGCCACATTTGCATGACGGTCTTTTCACGCAGCAGATCAATCTGGAGGACGATCCGTCAGGAAAGCCTCTGGAGCTGCCAGCCCTGAAAACAGCATGAAAAAAGCCGCCGGGATGACCGGCGGCTTTTCTGTTTCGGGATGCCTTCAGGCTATCAGCGGAAGTAGTCTTGCAAAGGGCGCACTTCGAGCGATCCGGCCTTGAGCGCGGCGATTGCTTCGGCAGCAGCTTCTGCTCCGGCCATGGTCGTGTAGTAAGGCAGCTTCTGCATCAGCGTTGCGCGGCGGATCGACTTGGAGTCGGAAACAGCACTCGCGCTGTCCGTCGTGTTGAAGACCAGATGAATCTGGCGATTGCGGATCGCGTCTTCCACGTGCGGACGGCCTTCGATGACCTTGTTGATCTTGGTCGATTCGACGCCGTTGGCTTCGAGGAACTTCTGCGTTCCGCCGGTTGCCATGACCTTGAAGCCGATGCTTGCAAGCTTGCGGACCGCACCGAGCACGCGTTCCTTGTCCTCGTCGCGAACAGATACGAAGACCGTGCCTTCACGCGGCAGTTCAACGCCTGCGCCAAGCTGTGCCTTTGCGAAGGCCAGAGCGTAGTCGTAATCAAGGCCCATGACTTCGCCGGTCGAGCGCATTTCCGGTCCGAGCAACGTATCGACGCCAGGGAAACGCGCAAACGGGAACACAGCTTCCTTGACCGCGATATGCGGGCGGGAAGGTGTTTTCGGCTTGCCGCCATAGGCGCCGAGTGCTGCTTCCAGGTTCTCACCGGCCATGACGCGGGCTGCAACCTTGGCGATCGGGGTGCCGACCGTCTTGGCCACGAACGGAACCGTACGCGATGCACGCGGATTGACTTCGAGAATGAAGATTTCGCCGTCCTTGATGGCGAACTGCACATTCATCAGGCCGCCGACATGAAGCGCCTTGGCAAGCGCTGCCGTCTGGCGTTCCAGTTCGGCAACGGTTTCAGGCGAAAGTGTATGCACCGGCAGCGAGCAGGCCGAGTCGCCCGAATGGATACCGGCTTCCTCGATATGCTCCATGATACCGGCGACAAAGCTGTCCTTGCCGTCACACAGGCAGTCGACGTCCACTTCAATGGCTTCCGTCAGATAGGTATCGAACAGAAGCGGGTTCTTGCCGAGCAGCGTGTTGATCTGGCCGGTCTTGTCGTTCGGATACTTGGCCTTGATGTCTTCCGGCACCAGCTCCGGCACGGTGTCGAGCAGATAGTTCTGCAGCGAGCGTTCATCATGGATGATCTGCATGGCGCGGCCACCGAGAACATAAGATGGGCGCACGACAAGCGGGAAGCCGAGGTCGGCTGCGACGAGGCGTGCCTGCTCCACCGAATAGGCAATGCCGTTCTTCGGCTGGTTGAGATCAAGCTTGATCAACAGCTTCTGGAAACGGTCACGATCTTCCGCAAGGTCGATGGCGTCTGGCGAGGTGCCGAGGATCGGGATGCCGGCCTTTTCAAGCGCATTGGCGAGCTTGAGCGGGGTCTGGCCGCCAAACTGTACGATGACACCGTGAAGCGTGCCCTTCTCCTGTTCAATGCGCAGGATTTCCAGCACGTCTTCCGCCGTCAGCGGTTCGAAATAGAGACGATCCGACGTGTCGTAGTCGGTCGAAACCGTTTCCGGATTGCAGTTGATCATAATGGCTTCATAGTCAGCATCATTGAGCGCAAAAGCCGCATGGCAGCAGCAATAGTCGAACTCGATGCCCTGACCGATGCGGTTCGGACCGCCGCCGAGAATGACGACCTTCTTGCGATCCGAGACTTCGGCTTCCGAGCGCGGCTGGCCGACGAAAGGCGTTTCATAGGTCGAGTACATGTAGGCAGTCGGCGAAGCGAATTCGGCAGCGCAGGTGTCGATGCGCTTGTAGACCGGATGCACGTCGAGTTCGCCGCGCAGCTTGGCCACGTCTTCCGCGTCCTGATCCGTCAGGCTTGCAAGGCGCGCATCGGAGAAGCCCATGGCTTTCAGCATACGCAGGTTTTCAGCGTCCTGCGGCAGGCCGTGTTCGCGGATGCGCTCTTCGGTCTTTACGATGGCTTCGATCTGTTCGAGGAACCACGGATCGATCTTCGATGCGTCGTGCACCTGCTCGGTGGTCAGGCCGAGACGCATTGCCTGCGCGACCATGCGCAGACGATCCGGCGTCGGCGTGCCGATGGCGGCGCGGATGGCGTTCTTCTCGTCGCCTTCCTCGATATTCGGGATGGCAATTTCATCGAGGCCGGTCAGGCCGGTTTCAAGACCGCGCAGCGCCTTCTGCAAGCTTTCCTGGAAGGTACGGCCAATGGCCATCACTTCACCGACCGATTTCATGGCAGTGGTCAGGATTGGCGAGGAGCCGGGGAACTTTTCAAAGGCAAAGCGTGGGATTTTGGTGACGACATAGTCGATCGATGGTTCGAACGAGGCAGGCGTTGCACCGCCGGTGATGTCGTTGTCGAGTTCGTCGAGCGTGTAGCCGACGGCGAGCTTGGCCGCGACCTTGGCAATCGGGAAGCCGGTGGCCTTGGAAGCGAGCGCCGAGGAACGCGACACGCGCGGGTTCATTTCGATGACGATCATGCGGCCATTGGCCGGGTTGATCGCGAACTGCACGTTGGAGCCGCCGGTTTCGACGCCGATCTCGCGCAACACCGCAATCGAGGCGTTACGCATGATCTGGTATTCTTTGTCGGTCAGCGTCAGCGCCGGTGCAACGGTGATCGAGTCGCCGGTGTGCACGCCCATCGGATCGAGGTTTTCGATCGAGCAGATGATGATGCAGTTATCCGCCTTGTCGCGGACGACTTCCATTTCATATTCTTTCCAGCCCAGAACCGACTCTTCGATCAGAACTTCGGTCGTCGGCGACGCATCCAGACCGCGCTCGATGATTTCGAAGAACTCCTGACGGTTATAGGCAATGCCGCCGCCAGTGCCGCCGAGCGTGAAGCTTGGGCGGATGATGGCAGGCAGGCCAACAACGTCGAGCGCCTGCGCAGCCTTTGCAAGCGCGTGCGTCATGTAACGTTGCTTGCGTTCGACTTCGCCGAGCTGCCATTCGGTTTCAAGCTTGTCGAGCGCCTTGTCGAGATCGTCACCCGAAAACTGCGCCTTGACTTCGGCGCGCTTGGTTTCGTGGCGCTTGCGGTCTTCGTCCTTGATTTCGGTGGCGTTGGCGAGTCTGGATTCCGGTGTATCGAGGCCAATCTTTTCCATGGCTTCGCGGAAA
Organism: Brucella cytisi; assembly: GCF_038433355.1. NCBI lineage: Bacteria > Pseudomonadati > Pseudomonadota > Alphaproteobacteria > Hyphomicrobiales > Brucellaceae > Brucella > Brucella cytisi. The sequence goes on along the minus strand of NZ_JBCAUP010000024.1, from coordinate 9,218 downwards.
AGCGCGCGATCTTCTGCCTTGTCGATGGCTTCCGCATTGGCGCCGATCATCTCGACATTGTAGCGCTCAAGAACGCCCATGCGGCGGAGCGACAATGCGGTGTTCAGCGCGGTCTGGCCGCCCATGGTCGGCAGCAACGCGTCCGGGCGTTCCTTGGCGATGATCTTGGCGACCACTTCCGGCGTGATCGGTTCGATATAGGTTGCATCCGCCAGATCGGGATCGGTCATGATCGTGGCCGGATTGGAGTTGACGAGGATGATGCGGTAGCCTTCCTCTTTCAACGCCTTACAGGCCTGCGTGCCCGAATAGTCGAATTCACAAGCCTGGCCGATGACAATGGGGCCCGCGCCGATAATCAGGATCGATTTGATATCTGTACGTTTCGGCATGGGCGCTCGTCCTATCTTCTTCGCGCGCATGATCTTGTCCGAAAACCGGTTCCCATTTTTCGGGATCATGCTCTTGTTTTACGCATGTCTTTGTCTCGAAACCGCTTCCCACTTTCGAGAGACATGCTGCTTAGCCTGCCAGAAAAGCCCGCACGGTTTTCCGGCGGGTTGGCAGCGTATGAATTCTGTGGGCTAAGCGGGCCTTATAGGCAATCGATTCCGAAAGCGGAACCCCACAAATCGTTTTATTTCAAAGAAAGTGCGGGCATTCACGAAAATTCTTGCCCGCCTCATACTTTCTCTGTCGATGTTATGACCGAAACACAGTGCTCGCGGGCCGTTCAGGCTTCTGCCTGAGCGACCTTCAGCGATGGTTTGTTGCGCTTTGTGAGCATATGGCCGAGCCTGTTCGACGGTAGTTCGATCAAGCGATAGGAAATCTTTGCTGCGATGATCGCACCAATCACGATGGCAGCCATGCCGGCGATCTCAAGTGTGGGGCCGACGTTCAGCTTCCGCATCACCGCCCAGCCAAAACCGACCACGAACATATGTGTCAGGTAGAGCGAATAGGAAGTCGCCCCGAGATCGACAAAGAAATTGTCTCGCAGGTCGCCGAGCCAGCGCTCGATGCCCAATGCACCGGTAACCAGTAAAACAGCCGCACCGCACATGATGAGATAAGTGAAGAAGTTGTTGAATGCGACCAGTGGGGTGGAGAAGGTGCCGTAAAGCGCCGCTATGGCGAGGATGCCAATTCCGGCCAGCGCGACCGGGGACAATTTTTCCCACAGACGATGCTTTTCCGCTTCGGCCAGCCACATGCCGCACATGAATGTCAGCAGGTTCTTGTGAAGATAGAATGCAGCGATGCTCGCCGATGGTTCGACGAAGAAGCTTCCGATGACACATGCGCCGAAGATACCGGTCAGCAAGATCGTGCGCTGTAAGGCATTTTTGCACCACCAGAACAAGGCGAACACAAGATAGAAGAACAATTCGTAGTTCAGCGACCAGCCGAGTTTGAAGATCGGGCGCCAATCGCTTGGGTCACCCGGTGTGGCGGCGGGTATGAAGAACAGCGATTTGATGAAATAGCCCACATCCGGAACCGTCGTCTTGAACAGTGACGGCAGATAGAGAGCGCAGATGAAAACCGTGATCGTGCAGAGCCAGTAAAGCGGCACGATGCGGAAAACGCGGCGCAGCAGAAAGTCACCGGGCCTGAACGGGCCATCGGCATTGACATAGGCGATGATGAAACCGCTGATGACGAAGAACAGTTGAACGCCGAAAACACCCAGCATTGTGATGGCATTGTTTGTTTCTGCGCGCGGATGCTCGATCGTATGGGCGATCAGCACGGCCGTTGCCGCAAGACCGCGCAATATCTGGATCGAATAAAGCTGTTTTCGATTCTGCATCGTCTATGCCCCCATTGACAGAGCATGCTTTAGCGAATGCCGCGCATTTCCGCAATTACTAGCGTATAGATTGTGGGGGCTTCGCCTTCAATTTGTGACATTGTGAAGGAAGCCGTCAATTTTTCTAGGATCCCTTCCATTGATGCTTGTTTTGACAGGTTTTGTCTATCGAAGCAGAAAGGGATTTCTATTGTCCAAGCTATTGCGAAAGAGTCTTCGTTTGTGATTGACACTGCCATTTACTTTTTATGTTGCCGTGCCAACTCTTTATGCGACAATTACATGTATAGTTTGGTGCTGCTTCGTCGAGAGCGGCACGGTGTAGGGGAGTTGGTCAATGCGCTGGCAAGGCCGTAGGCAAAGTGACAATGTGGAAGATCAGCGCGGGGCGCAGGGCGGTGGCATAGGTGGCGGCTTCGGTCGCGGCGGGGGCCTTGGCGGTCCCGGCTTTCGAATCGTTCGCGGCGGCGGCATTTCCGGTATTCTCATTCTGGTGGTGATGTTCTTCGTGCTGCGTGCGGTTGGTATCGATCCGCTGCCGATCCTGTTCGGCGATGGCAGCATGGGGCCGAGCGTAACTCAGCAGGCCGGTCAATCCGGACGGACCGCTGCCGAGGGGGGCGCGGTTGCCAATGATGAGACAACGCAGTTCGCCCGCACCGTGCTGGCTGAGACGGAAGACGTCTGGAGCGGCATTTTCAAGTCACGCGGCCAGACCTACACGCCGCCGACCATGGTGCTCTTTTCCGGACAGGTTCGTTCGGCCTGCGGCTTTGCTTCCGCAGCATCTGGACCGTTTTATTGCCCAGGTGATCGCAAGCTCTACATCGATCTGAGTTTCTATAAGGAACTGGCAAATCGTTTTGGCGCTTCCGGCGATTTCGCACAGGCCTATGTCCTTGCGCATGAGGTCGGGCACCATATCCAGAACCTGCTTGGCATTCTGCCCAAGTTCAACCAGATGCGTCAGCAGATGAGCGAAGCGCAGGCCAACCAGATGTCGGTTCGTGTTGAGCTTCAGGCCGATTGCTTCGCCGGTGTATGGGGTTACTACACGGAGCAGAAGGGTATTCTGGAAGCAGGTGACCTTGAAGAAGCTCTGAATGCGGCACACCAGATCGGTGATGACACGCTACAGCGCCGTAGTCAGGGTTATGTTGTTCCGGAAAGCTTCAATCATGGCACATCCGCCCAGCGCGCCAAGTGGTTCCAGCGCGGCTTCGATAGCGGCAAGCTGGAATCCTGCGATACATTCAGCGGTGATGTTTAAAGTCGTTCTGATACTTTAGAAAAAGGCGGTTTCGACCGCCTTTTTCTTTGTGGAGGAAAAACGCCGGTTCTTTTTGTCGAAAGCCTGCAATATTCGCCTTGTCGTGAAATAATTTTCCGGATAAATGCATTCGCACCGGCGCGGCCTTTTTCCGATTTGCAAGCGTGACGCTCAATTTTGAGCGGCGATGGCGCGCGAGTTCTCCAATCAACACAATTTATGAATGTTCCACCTTTTCCGTCGTGGAGCATATTTCAGGTGTCCCATGCATGATCCCCAGTTTGTACGGCGGGGCTTGTTACTCGTCTTTATGACACTGTTCCTCGACATTATCGGCATTGCGATCATCATGCCGGTTCTGCCGACTTTTCTCGAAGAGCTGACCGGCGCGGATATCAGCACTGCAGCCGTCGATGGTGGCTGGCTTTTGCTGGTCTATGCCGGAATGCAGTTCCTGTTCGCGCCGATGATCGGCAATCTGAGCGACCGTTTCGGGCGCCGCCCGGTGTTGCTCGCCTCGATTTTCACCTTCGCGCTCGACAATCTGATCTGTGCGCTCGCAACCACCTATTGGATGCTGTTTATCGGTCGTGTGCTGGCAGGCATCAGCGGAGCAAGCTTCGCGACGGCATCCGCCTACATTGCCGATGTCAGCGATGACAGCAATCGTGCGCGCAATTTCGGCCTGATCGGCATTGCTTTCGGTGTCGGTTTTGCACTCGGTCCGGTGCTGGGCGGTTTGCTGGGGGAGTTCGGTCCGCGCGTTCCGTTCTACGGAGCGGCGTTCCTGTCTTTCATCAACTTCATCCTCGCCTATTTCCTGTTACCGGAGACGTTGACGCGTGAAAACCGGCGCACCTTCCAGATCGCCCGCGCCAATCCGCTGGGTGCGCTCAAGCAGATGCGAAACTATCCCGGCATCGGCTGGGTGGTGCTGGTCTTCTTCCTGTTCTGGCTGGCTCATGCCGTCTATCCGTCCGTCTGGGCCTTCGTCGGTGCTTATCGCTATAACTGGAGCGAAGCTCAGATAGGTCTGTCGCTGGGGCTTTTCGGTATCGGCGCGGCGTTCGTGATGGCGCTTGTCCTGCCAAGGGTCTTGCCGGTGCTTGGCGAGCGGCGCACGGCGATCACGGGCGTGCTGTTTTCCTGTCTTGGCATGATCGGATACGCCATCGCATGGGAAGGCTGGATGGTTTATGCCGTCATCTTCCTGACGGCGCTGGAAGGTCTGGCCGATCCGCCGCTGCGCAGTATTGCGGCAGGCAAGGTTCCGCCTTCCGCGCAAGGAGAATTGCAGGGTGCACTGACAAGCGTGTCGAGCATTACGACCATCATCGGCCCGCTCATCTTCACGCAGCTTTTCGCCGTGTTCACCGGCATGAATGCGCCGTTCGTCTTCGCTGGAATGCCCTATGCCATTGGAGCCGGACTGGTTTTTCTGGCGCTGGTCATCGTGGTGGCGCGGGTGCGTCCAACGCCCTCGGCCAAGCCCTCAGAGGTTTGATCGATACGGAAAATGAAAAGGCCGGAGTTTTCACTCCGACCTTTTACTTTGATAACTCATGCGGAAGGCTTAAGCCGCCTGTTCGCGTTCCGGAAGCGGCGTTTCGCCCTTCTTTTCGCGGATCAGGTTGATGAAGCGGCGGAACAGATAGTGCGAATCCTGCGGGCCGGGCGATGCTTCCGGATGGTGCTGCACCGAGAATACCGGCTTGCCGACGACGCGCAGGCCGCAATTGGTGCCGTCGAAGAGCGACACATGGGTTTCCTCGACATTTTCCGGCAGCGAGTCTGAATCGACCGCGAAGCCGTGGTTCATCGATACGATCTCGACCTTGCCGGTCGTGTAGTCCTTCACCGGATGGTTGGCGCCGTGATGGCCCTGATGCATTTTCTCGGTGCGTCCGCCAAGTGCGAGCGCCAGCATCTGGTGACCGAGGCAGATGCCGAAGACCGGAAGGTCGGTTTCGACAAGCTTCTTAATGGTTGGAACGGCATACGCGCCGGTCGCTGCCGGATCGCCAGGACCGTTGGACAGGAAGACACCATCCGGGTTGTGGGCCAGAACGTCCTCAGCCGTTGCCGTTGCAGGCAGCACGGTGACCTTTGCGCCGAGGCCGGTGAGCAGGCGCAGAATGTTACGCTTCACGCCGAAATCGAGCGCCACCACGTGATATTCCGGGGCGTCCTGTTCGCCATAGCCGTCTGCGAGCGTCCATGGAGTTTCTTTCCATGTGAGGCTCTGGCCAACCGTGACGTCCTTGGCGAGATCGAGATTTTCAAGACCGCTCCATGCGGCGGCGCGTGCTTTGAGTGCTTCGAGGTCGAACTTGCCGCTCGGATCATGAGCAATGACTGCGTTCTGTGCGCCGCGCTCGCGGATGAGCGAGGTCAACGCGCGCGTATCGATACCGGCCAGCGCAATGACGCCGCGGTGCTTCAGCCACGCATCCAGATCTTCCGTTGCGCGGAAATTCGATGGTGACGTGATGTCAGCCTTGAAGATCGCGCCGACTGCGCCGTGGCGATTGGCCGGCGTCAGGTCTTCAACGTCTTCGGCATTGGTGCCGACATTACCGATGTGCGGGAAGGTGAAGGTTACGATCTGACCGGCATAAGACGGGTCGGTCAGGATTTCTTCGTAACCGGTCAGCGCCGTGTTGAACACGACCTCGGCTTCAATCGCACCGATTGCACCGAGGCCTTTGCCTTCGATCACGGTTCCGTCCGCAAGTACGAGGATGGCGGTTCGCTTCTCAACAGTCCAGGGTGCTGTTTTCGGTGTGGTTTCTGTCATGGTCTGCACTCCTGATTGTTAGCCGCGCGCCAGCGTGTGCTGTTATTTCGTTGCCAGCTAGAGCGTCGAACTGATGGAATCAAATCGACGCTCTAACTGTTTGTTTCCATGCATGCCGTTGTCCCAAAACCGGTTCCCACTTTTGGGCGGTATGCTTTATGCGGCACGCGTTCGTGTTCCAACGGCCACCGGAAGGGTGGCTTGAAAGATGAAGCGTCAAGGGTCATATATGCGTCAAAAGGCAGCGGGGATTTTAAACCTCCCGCCGCGAGCACGTGCCGATGTCCTGCTAAGCCTTGAGCAATAGAGAAACTTGGACGCCGGGTCAATCGTCCGAGGCCATGCTTTCCTGAAATAATGACGATAATCGTCGTATTATTATTTCTCGGGAAGGTGGTTCGGACAGCTCGGCGATTCTATTCGCTTGCTGTATAGATGCAGGAAACGAACAACAAAGAACTTACACCGTCAGGAGAGACGTTATGCTTCGCCAGGAGATTTCCCAGGCCCTCACGACCGCGCTGAAAGCACAGGAGAAGCGTCGCATGTCGACGCTGCGCTTGATCCTGGCTGCGGTAAAGGACCGAGATATCGCCAACCGTACTGCTGGCAAGGACCCGGTCGGGGATGAAGAATTGCTGGGTATTCTCGGCAAGATGGTCAAGCAGCGCGAAGAATCCGCCCGGATCTATGAAGAAGGCAGCCGTCTTGAGCTCGCTGAAGCCGAGCGCGAGGAAATCACGATCATTTCCGAGTTTCTGCCGCAGCAGATGAGCGAGGATGAGGTCAAGCAGGCCTGTGCGGATGTGATTGCCGAAATCGGTGCTCAAGGTCTGCGCGACATGGGCAAGTGCATGGCTGTTCTTAAAGAGCGCTATGCAGGCAAGATGGATTTCACCAAGGCCAGCGCCATCGTGAAATCGCTTCTGCAGTGAAAGCGTGAGGCATAAGCGCCTTTTGCTTTGTGCCTCAGCCCCCGCTCTGGCGGGGGCTTTTTCTTGTGCTATGCATAGCAAAGGTCAATCGATACCGGGTGTGAACCGATGAAAACAGCTTTGCTTGTCATAGACGTTCAAAACGACATCGTGGCCGGAACGGGCACGCTGGAACGGCAGCCCATTATCGACCGTGCCCTTGATGAGGTTGTCATCAGACTGCGTCATCTGCGGGAGAAAGCGCATCAGGCTGGAATTCCGGTCATCATGGTGCAGCACGATGGCGGTCCGGGCGACGAGCTTGAAAAAGGCATAGCCGGTTGGGAAATCCGCGAGGAACTTGCTTTAAATCCGAGAGATATCCTCGTTGAGAAGCGCAGCTGCGACTCTTTCCATGAGACGGGTCTTCAGGCCCTTTTGCGAAGGCAGGATGTCTCGCATCTTGTTATTGGCGGTTGCCAGACGCAATATTGCATCGACACGACCGTCCGGCGCGCTGTTTCTCTTGGCTATGACGTCACACTGATCGGGGACGCACACACGACGGGCGACACTGCCAGCCTGCAATTTGCGGATATCATTGCCCACCACAATGAGACGCTGAATGGTTTCAAGGCTGGAAGTGCCCGTGTGCGGGTTCGCCCTGCTGCGGATATTTCCTTTTGATATTCAATGTCTTGCGGCTGCAGGTGTGTGCCCGCTGCCACATGGTCTGATTTCAGCCCTGCTTGACGGCTTTCAGGCGCGTATCGCTGAGGAGGCCCTGTTCTTCGAGGACGGGATAGGCCATTGAGGCGAGAAGCGAGTTGATCTGCTTGAGGTCGCGGATCGTGTCGAGATGGATGCTGCTGGTCTCGATGCTGCGGGTGGCGCCTTCGCGCAGTCGGCTGAAATGGCGCATGCTGGTCTGCTTTTCCAGTTCACGCAGCTGGTCCTTTTCCTGCACTAGCTGACGGGCCGTACGGCCATCGCGTGAGACGATCACATTGAACGCCATGTGCGCATTGGCCAGAACCATGGCGTGGAAATGGCTGAGTTCCTTCCAGCCTTCTTCGGTGAATTCCAGCTTGTGATCCATCTTCTTTTGAACATGCGCCAGCATGTTGCGCACGATGATGTCGCCGACCTGCTCAAGCTTCACACATGCGCCCAGCAATTCCTGCATGCGCAGCGACTCGAAATCACTCAGCTCATGGGTTGCAAGCCTGGTCAGATAGAGCTTGATGGCGGCATGGCGCTTGTCCACGCGGTCATCAAGGGCTTCAAGTTCATCGATCCGCACCTGATCGGGCTTCTCATATAGCTCCATGACCCGCCGCAGCATGACTTCGATCGTGTCGCAGACGCCGACCACTTCCCGGGTCGCATTGGCAAGCGCCTGCGAGGGCCGGTCGAGCACGGCAGTGTCGAGCGCGCTATATTGCTCGATCTCGATGGGTTGCTGCGAAGCCGGGCTGCCCTTGTCCGCATTGAGATTGACCAGAGCCTCGGTTGCGCGCAGCACGAGGCCGGAAAGCGGAATACCGGCAATCATCACGATGACATTGAACAGGATATGCGCATTGACCACCTGCGAAACCGGATCGGTGCCGAGAAAGGCGACCGACGGTTTGAAGGTCTGGTAAAGCACGAGCATGATGAGTGACCCGGCGCCGCGCATCAAAAGATTGCCGAGTGGAACGACGCGGGTTTCAGGTGGCGCATGCCGGGTCAGGATCGGGGCGATGATCGAAGACCCCAGATTGACGCCGAGAACCATCACCACAGCGAGCTCTGGATGGATCAGCCCGCGCGAGGCAAAGGTGGTCAGCAGGATGACGGCGGCAACGCTGGAATGAAACAGCCATGTCATGAGGGCTGCGAGCAGATAGGCCGTGATCGGGTCGCCCGACAGATAGTCGACGATGACCGGCAGAAGCTCGCTTTGCCGCAGCGGCTCGGTAGCTTGCCCAGTCATTTCCAGCGACATGATGAGAAGGCCGATACCGACCAGAATGCGTCCGATCTGCCGCCAGTCACGACGCTCGGTGGTCATGAAGATGCCGGTGCCGATGACAAGGCAGAGCGGTACCAGAAGCGTGAGATCGTAGCTCAGGATCTTGACGACGAGGGCGGAGCCAAGCTCACCGCCGCGCACGGCCATGAGGCCTGCGATGCCGCTGACAAAACCTGAACCGACAAATGAACCGACGAGAAGCGTAACCGCTGTCGAGCTTTGCAAGGCGACAGCAAGGGCAAGGCCGAAGGCGACGGAAAGCAGCGGGTTCTGCATCTGGTTGCGCAAGCGTCTGCGCAGCCGGTCGCCATAGGCACGCTCCACCCCGGTCCGAACCATGCGTGTCGCCCAAAGCAGGAGCGCAACTGCACCGGCCAGATGCAAAAGGACCAAAGAACCATTCA